>CAKRTY010000315.1 GCA_934402125.1 uncultured Anaerosacchariphilus sp.
CGCCCCGCTGCGGAAAGACCACGCTTTTGCGGGATCTGATCCGTCAGATTTCCGACGGAAAGGTGGGAATGCGGGGACTCCGGGTGGGAGTGGTGGACGAACGGAGTGAAATCTGCGGCTGCTATCTGGGGATACCGGGAAATGATGTGGGGCTTCGGACGGATATCCTGGACGGCTGCCCCAAAGCAGAAGGAATGCTGATGCTGGTGCGCTCCATGGCTCCGGAGGTCCTTGCCGTAGATGAGATCGGAGGCGCTGCCGATGTGGCGGCCCTGGAGACGGCGCTGTTCTGCGGCTGCCGGATTCTGGCCACGGTACATGGGACAGACCTTGGAGATCTTCAGCAGAAACCGCTGTTTGCGCGTCTTTTGCAGGGGGAGATCTTTGAACGCTTTGTGGTGCTGGACGCCAGACAGGGGCCGGGAACGGTGCGGAAGATTTTGGATGGAAAGGGGAAGGTACTTTGCTCAAGCTGACAGGGGCCTGTCTGATTCTCTGCTCGGCGGCCGGAATTGGGGCAAGCTTTGGCCGGGATCTGCGCCTCAGGCTCAGGGAGCTTCGGATTCTGAAGCGGCTGATCTATATGCTGCAGGGGGAGATCCGCTATGCCAGGCTGCCCCTCCCGGAGGCTTTCTCCCACGTTTCGGTGCGGCTGCCGGAGCCCTTTGGACTATTCCTGGCAGAAACGGCAGATGAGCTTCGGAAAGCGGACGGAAGAAGCCTGGGGGAAATCTGGAGGGACGAGGTAGAGAGACGCCTGAAGCCTGCGCACCTGACCCGGAACGACCGGGAGCAGCTTATGACACTGGGAGAGGTGCTGGGGTATCTGGATACGGAAATGCAGCTTTCGGCCATAGGACTTTATCAGGAGCAGCTGGAACAGGGGATTGCGGAGGCACAGGAACAGATGGAAGGCAGGCAGAAGCTGTATCAGAGCCTGGGGATCGCGGGCGGCGTCTTCCTGGTGATTCTTCTGCTTTGATGGGAGACAGGAGGAGCTATGGGTGTGAACCTCATTTTTAAGATTGCGGCAGTAGGCATTCTGGTGTCGGTTATCTGCCAGGTGCTCAAGCACAGCGGGCGGGAGGAGCAGGCCTTCCTCACCAGCCTGGCCGGGCTGGTACTGGTGCTGTTCTGGATTCTGCCTTATATATTCGAGTTGTTTGATACCATGAAGCAGCTGTTTGCCCTGTGAGGAGGTGGAGACCATGTTTCAGGCGGTGATGATCGGCATAACCGGCGTCTTCCTGGCTTTATTTCTGAAACAGACGAAGCCGGAGTACGCGGCGTTCGTCAGCGTCGGCACAGGACTTCTGCTGCTTTTGATGGCGGCGGAGCGCCTTTCCCTGGTTGTGGAAAATATCCGGCTGCTGCAGGACGCCATTTCCATTCAGAGCGCCTATATCCAGGCGCTGCTGAAAATCATCGGCATTACCTATATATCGGAATTTGCGGCGGACATCTGTCGGGACGCCGGGTATTCGGCGGTGGCGGGACAGATCGGCGTGGTGGCGAAGCTGTCTGTTCTGGCGGTGAGCATGCCCATTGTAAACGCGCTGCTTCAGACGGTGCAGGGCTTTCTGGGAGGGTAATCATGGAAACTTTCGCTCTGGAACAGCTGGATTTTTCGGAAATTCAGGAGGCTGTGGACGAGATTCTGCGACAGGGCTTTTCCTTTCAGGATACGGTGCTTGCGCTCCTGTCCGGGGAGCAGCCCTTTACGCTGGAGAGCTTCCTGCGGAGCGTGTGGCTGGAGGCAGGGCAGAACCTGGCGCAGGAAAAGCAGCTGTTTCTGTCGATTCTGGTGCTGGGGATTGCGGCAGCCCTGCTTACCAATGTTACCGGCGTATTTCAAAGCGATCAGATTGGGGAGATTAGCTTTGAAATGACCTATCTGCTGCTGTTCCTGCTTCTGCTCCGGGTGTTTGAGGGAGCGTCGGAGCTGGCGGGGCAGGTTCTGGCGGGCGTCCTGCAATTCATGCAGGCTCTGCTTCCGGCCTGGTGCCTGTCTGTGACGCTGGCAGCAGGGGGCACGACGGCGCTGGTTTTCTATCAGTTTTTGCTGGGCCTTATCTATCTGCTGGACTGGCTTATGGGAGAAGCGATGCTGCCGGTGCTGAAATGGTACATGATCCTGGTTTTTGTCAATCATCTGACAAAGGAGGAATACCTCTCCCAGCTGACGGAGCTTACGGGGAAGGCGGCGGGCTGGATCATGAAATCCTTGCTTGGCCTGGTTGTGGGCTTCCACGCGGTCCAGGGA
>CAKRTY010000316.1 GCA_934402125.1 uncultured Anaerosacchariphilus sp.
ACATCAGTCTGCCGCACACGCCGGAAATCTTGGTGGGATTCAGGGACAGATTCTGCTCCTTTGCCATCTTAATGGATACCGGAACAAAATCCGACAGATGGGTGTGACAGCACAGGGGTCTTCCACAGATTCCGATACCGCCCAGGATCTTCGTCTCGTCCCGGACGCCGATCTGCCGCAGCTCAATTCTCGTCCGGAACACGCTGGCCAGATCCTTTACCAACTCCCGGAAATCAATTCGACCGTCCGCGGTAAAATAAAACAGGACCTTATTGTTATCAAAGGTATATTCCGCCTGGATCAGCTTCATTTCCAGTCCATGCTTCCGGATCTTTTCCTGGCAGATCTTATACGCCTCTTTTTCCTTAAAGCGGTTGGCCGCTTCCCTTGTGTCGTCCTCCGGAGTCGCAAGCCGGATAACCGGCTTTAAGGGCTGAATGATCTTCTTTTCCTCTACCTCCTTGGTTCCCACAACTACATATCCGTATTCCACGCCTCTGGCGGTCTCTACAATCACATGCTTTCCCTTGGGAATATCCAGCTTTCCGGGAGAAAAGAAATAAATCTTTCCCGCATTCCGAAATCTGACGCCTATGACTTTTTCCATCTTAATTCTCCTTTATTGTCAGCATGAGAAGCTCCATCGTCAGCTCAAAATTCACATTGGCCTTCAGACGCACCTTAGCCTTCTCCAGTGCCTTTAAAATCCGCTCCAGGCCCTCGTAAGAGCTCTTCTGGGCCTGTGCGCTGATATCTCCTATCTCTTCCGCGAAAACCAGTCCGTCAATCTGACGGGTGGCCTTGAACAGCAGTACGTCCCGGAACCACAGAGCCATCAGATCCAGATAATCTCCTATCTCCGCCTTATATTCCGACGCGGAGCGCACCGCTTCCGTCAGTTCATAGATCTCCATATCCCGCAGATGGCGCAGCAGATGAATCAGGTGATCTTTCAGTTCCGCAAACTGCTCCGACTGGGCCAGCCGCTGGGCTTTCCCCACATTTCCCCGGGCGAATGCCGTACATACATCGGCCTGATAATCGGGAATCTGATACTTTTCCATCAGATAAGCCCGGATCACCTCGCTCTTTACCGGTCGCAGCTTCAGGGTCACGCACCGGGACAGAATCGTCGGGAGAAATGCGTCCGCATTGGTGGTCAGAAGCAGAATCACCCCGTAGGCCGGCGGCTCCTCGATCGTCTTCAGGATCGCGTTCTGTGCCTGCACCGTCATCTTTTCCGCTTCGTCCACGATATAGATTTTATAGGGACTGCTATAGGGCTTGATCTGAATGTCGCCGCAGAGCTGACCCCGGATATCCTCCACGCCGATAGACGCAGGCTTTTCATGGCCCACCGTAATAATATCCGGCTGATTGCCGCTCAGCGCCTGCTTACAGGAATGACATTCCCCGCAGGGCTCGGTTCCGCCCCGTTCGCATTGGAGTGTCTGGGCAAAGGCCCGGGCCAGCATCATCTTTCCCGCACCCTCTTCTCCGTCCAGAATATAGGCATGGGATACCTTTTTCATCTGTATCGCATTCTGCAGATGTTCGATGATCTGCTCGTGTCCCAGAATCTCAGAAAATCCGGCCATATATTCACTCCCCTTTCCCTAAAAATACTCTTTTTAGTATACCATACATTTTTTAGAAAAAACAGCTTTTTGTTTTTACTTATTTTCCATGATATAATCTGAGATTTCCTGTATACATTCCTTCAGATCCCGGTTGAAAAACCGTTTCCCAATCCCGGCCTCCGCTATATTTTCCTCGGAAAAATCCTCGCTGTCCGCCAAAAATCTCCGGCAAAGCTCCGCGTACTTAGGCTCCTGCTGCGCCCGCTCCCGATCGAGGGCCCGCTGCAGCCGTTCCCCGTCCTCCACCTCAATATAGATGGGAACCACCCGGTCAGCGCCGTAATAATCCCGCAGCGCCCGGTAGGACTCCAGCACGCCGATCCCTGCGTAGTTGTGCCGGGTCAGATCCGTAGCCTCCGTATCCGCTGTAAAATACTTCCACACACCGTAGACCGTATCGTAAGCCCGGAGTTCGATGACCTTTCCCTCCTTCTGAAGGGCCAAAAGCCCCGCCTCATCGGTAAAATGATACTGTACCCCCGGCTGCTCTCCGGCCCGCATGGGGCGGGTGGTGTAGAGCACCAGCGGCTTCAGTTCAAGCCCCTTCTGCCCCAGCAGGCTCTGGAAAATGGTATCCTTGCCGGTGGCGCTCTTTCCGATTACATAAAACAATTTTC
>CAKRTY010000317.1 GCA_934402125.1 uncultured Anaerosacchariphilus sp.
CGCCACCTCACAGCCCTCTCCCCATTCTCTTATGAAGCTTTGGGACGAACTTCTGAAGGAATATGATGAGATCGTGCAGATTCCCATGTCCAGCGGCCTGTCCGGAACCTGCCAGACAGCGGCGGCGCTGGCTGCAGATTATGAAGGCAGAGTGTTTGTCGTAAATAACCACCGGATTTCCGTCACCCAGAAGCGTTCCGTAGAGACCGCCCTTGCCCTGGTGAAAGCCGGAAAAGAGGGAGCGGAGATCAAAGAGTTTCTGGAAAAAACAGGAAAGGACGCCAGCATTTATATTACCGTGGCTACCTTAAAATATCTGAAAAAGGGAGGCCGGCTGACTCCGGCGGCAGCCGCCATCGGAACCATGCTCCGTCTGAAGCCGGTGCTGACGCTCCAGGGAGAGAAGCTGGACAGCTGCGCCAAGGCACGTACCATGCATCAGGCCAAGCAGCTGATGATCGATCACATCCGTGAAGATATCGAGACCCGCTTTGGCGGCCTGGAGGCGCACAGGGTTCATATGGATATTGCCCATACGAATAACGAGGCAGAGGCTTTGAAATTCCGGGAAGAGGTAGAGGCGGCATTTCCGGGATATGAGGTAGGTTATATCGCTCCGCTTTCCTTAAGCGTATCCTGCCATATCGGTGACGGAGCCCTGGCTCTGGCGATTACAGAAATCACAGAATAAATGACGCGTTACACCCGGAGAAACAACTGATTTCTCCGGGTGTTTTGTTTTGACAAGCATACAGCCCTGTGATACACTAAAATTTAAGAGTGTATGTAATTCACAGTGACTGAGGTGGAAAGCATTGGATAAATATGAATTTCAGATAAAGACAGAGCAGCTGGAGAAGCAGCTGGACAAAAAAGATTATAAAACGGCGGCCAAAATTGCGGATTCTATCGACTGGAGAAAGGTTCACAATGTGGGACTGCTGATGGAAGTGGCAGAGGCCTATGAACGTTCGGAGCGCTATGAGGACAGCTATGAGATTCTGAATATCGCCTATGACTGCGCGCCCATCGGACGTATGATTGTATACAGGATGGCAGAGCTGGCAGTCCGGATGGAAGATTATGACGAGGCAGTAGATCTGTACAAGGAGTTTGTGAAGATCGCGCCCCACGATCTGGGCCGCTATGTGTTAAAATATAAGATTTACAAGGGCCGCGGCGCGTCCCTGGAGGATCAGATTGCGATTCTGGAGGAGTACAAGAGCCGGGAATATCAGGAGCAGTGGGCCTATGAGCTGGCAGAGCTGTATTATCAGGACGGTATGCTCTCGAAATGTGTGGAGGAGTGCGACGATCTGATTCTGTGGTTCAGCGAGGGAGAGTATGTGCTGAAGGCTATGAAGCTGAAGATGAAAATTCAGCCGCTGACTGCGTCCCAGGAAGAGAAGTACCGGCAGATGGCAGGCGAGGAGCAGGCAGAGGCCATTGAGATCAAGACGGTCAATATGGAGGATAAGTTCAATACTGTAAATCTGCAGGCGGCTCTGGCAGCAGGCGTACAGGATTATATTCAGGAAACCGCTCATCAGGAGGAGCAGGCAGAGGAGCTGACGCCGGAAGAAACCGTGGAAGACCCGGAAAAAGAGCAGGGATTCCTGGGGCAGACGGAGACCGGACAGCTGACCTTTGATCCCGATGAGAGCGTAGTAGAGAAGCAGATCACTGGCCAGATGAGCATTGAAGATGTGCTCAGCAGCTGGGAAGAAAAGAAGCGTGAGACGGAGGCAGCCATTGCGGAGGCGGCAAAGCGCGATGAAGCAAGGAAGAAAGAACGGGAGCATCTGCGCGCCACCGGACAGCTGCCGGAACTGAATATTGAAGTGAAGCAGACGGTGCCGGAGGAGGTACTGCGTCTGATCGAGGAGATTGAAGGACGGTATCCTTATAAGGTACATGTGGATCCCATTGAACGGCAGGCGTCGCCCCGGCAGGCAGTGCCGGAGGTAAAAGCGACGGTGGAACCGGCAGAAGCGCGGAGCGCTGCCAAAAAGCCGGAGAAGGAGCCGGGTGAGATCCTGGAGATTCTGGAAGCGCCTTCCGGTGTGGCAGCTCAGGAAGAAAAGGCGGAGAAAGCGATTCAGGCAGAGGCTGCAGTTCCGGATACGGAAAAGGAACCGCAGGAGATCCTGGAGATTCTGGAAGCACCGTCCGAGGCGAAAGCAGATAACAGACAGACCGAAGCTCAGACAGAAAAAGCGACAGCAGAACTGCCGGAAAAAGGGAAGACAGAG
>CAKRTY010000318.1 GCA_934402125.1 uncultured Anaerosacchariphilus sp.
ATCTATAACTTTGACGAGCCCATTTGCCGCATAGGACAGAACTGTGCGAAATGGGGAGAAGAATATATCGGAAGCGGCAGTGACATGCTGCTTCCGTTTTGGGTGGCGGATACGGATTTCCGGGCGCCGGAGGAGGTCAACGAGGCCCTGCGGGCCTGTGTGGAGCATGGAATCTATGGATATGTGCGTCCCTCCGCGTCCTGCCTTCAGGCGGCGGCCTCCTGGCAGCAGCGGCGGCATGGCTTTCCGGCAAAAGCGGAGTGGATCACAGTGGTTCCCGGCATAGACTGCGCCATGGCGACGGCGGTGCAGGCCTTTACAAAGCCCGGCGATAAGATTCTCATCAATACGCCGATTTACGATCCGTTTTTTGAGGTCATCGAGAAGAACGGCCGGGAGACGGTAGACAGTCCCATGGAGCTTGGGGACAGAGGCTATCAGTTCAACTGGACGGATTTTGAAGAAAAACTTAAGGGTTGCCGGCTGTGGATGTTCTGCAATCCCCAGAATCCGGAGGGACGCAGCTTCCGGGAAGAGGAGCTTCGGAAAGCCGGGGAGCTCTGCGCGAAATACAACGTGCTGATGCTGGCGGATGAGATTCACGGGGATATTGTCTATGACGGCAGAAAGCATATTCCGCTGGCGTCTCTGTCGGAGGAGTTCTGTGGGCGCACCATTACCTGTACGTCCCCCAGCAAGACCTTCAGTGTGGCGGGAATGGCGGCTTCCGTAATTCTGATTGCAGATGAGAAGCTGCGGGAGCAGTTCCGGGCGACGCTTTCCAAAAATACGCCGGGAGTAAGCTGCTTAAGCCTGGTGGCGATGGAAGCTGCCTATCGGTACGGGGATTCTTACGCGGATCAGCTTGTGGCCTATCTGCAGGGAAACCGGGATTTTATGCTGGAGTATCTGCGGAAATATCTGCCGCAGCTTCGGCCCGTCTATCCGGAGGCCATGTTCCTTATCTGGCTGGACTGCAGCGGACTGGGACTTCCGGCAGAAGAATTACCGGCGTTTTTTGAGCAGGCAGGCGTACGCCTGTCCATGGGAAATGCTTACCGGGAAAAGAGCGGTCAGTTTGTACGGCTGAATTTCGGCTGTACCAGGGCAACCCTTCAGGCAGGCCTTGAGAGAATCCGGGCGGCAGTGGAGGCTCGCTGCATAGAAGCGGATACGAAGGAATAGGGAATGGAAGAACGGAAGCGAACGATTTGTGATATCTGCTGTCCCTCCTTTCACTGCGGGATTGACGCGTACGTGAGGGACGGACAGCTTGTGAAAATAGAAGGAACGGCAGAGCATCCCCAGAATCATGGGCTCCTGTGCGCGAAGGGACTGGCCTCCCGGCAGTATGTGTACCGGAAGGATCGGATCCGTACGCCGCTGCTTCGGACCGGGGAACGTGGAAGCGGAGAATTCCGCCCCATAAGCTGGGAGGAGGCCTATGAGCGGATTGCGGAGCGTCTGCTGGATATCCGGAGGGAGAGCGGCCCGGAGGCGGTGGTGTTTTTCTCGGGCTATACAAAATGGTACCGGCCCTGGCTGCACCGTCTGGCCAATGAGTTTGGAACTCCTAACTACATGACGGAATCCAGCAGCTGTATGTTTTCCACCTTTCTGCAGTGGCTGACAGTCACCGGCAACAAGATGTGCAGGCCGGACGTGAGCCATGCAGGAGTTTTTCTCGGCTGGGCCTACAATCCTTACTATTCCCGGAATCTGGCGGCGGCTGATGTAGAAGAAGCAAAGCGCCGGGGAATGAAGGTGATTATCGTGGACCCCCGGATTACGCCCGCTTCCCTCAGACTGGCGGATCTGCACCTGCGTCCGAGACCGGGAACCGATGGGGCGTTGGCTCTGGGACTTGCCCATGTATTGTTGGAACGTGGCTGGTATGACAGGGAATATGTGTCAAAGTACGTCTATGGCTTTCCGGAATATGCGGCCTATGTGAAAGCATTTACGCCGGAGAGGGTGGAAGAGCTGACGGGCGTTCCCGGGGAACAGGTAGAGGCTGCCGCAGAGCTGATAGGAAGGAATCTGCCTCTGGCGATTAACGAAAGCGCGGCGCCCATTGCCCATCATCGGAACGGATTTCAGAATTACCGGGCGATTATGGCCCTGTCGGCCATTACCGGCTCCTTTGACCGGCCGGGCGGGCAGCTTCCGGTGAACTTCAGCTACAACTATCAGGCGGCAGGCTTTGCCACCCGGGAAAAGGAATTTATCGGGAAAATAAAGGAAAAACCG
>CAKRTY010000319.1 GCA_934402125.1 uncultured Anaerosacchariphilus sp.
CTGTATTATGCCGAGAGAGGGCATTTTCACCCGGGTATTAAAGGGCGGCGTCATTTCCGAGGGCGATGAAATCCAGATGATAAAGCGCCCCAGACGGGCGGCGATTCTGACGGCCAGCGATTCCGGCTACGCAGGGGAACGGGAGGATTTAAGCGGTCCCGCTATCCGGGAGATTCTGGAGGCAGGCGGCTATCAGGTGGTGCATACGGCGCTTCTGCCGGACGACCGGGAAAAGCTGGCGGCGGAGATGGCACGGATTGCCGATGAGCAGGTGGCGGAGCTGCTTCTGACCACCGGAGGCACCGGATTTTCTCCCCGGGATTGTATGCCGGAGGCAACCATGGATATCGCGGAACGGATGGTTCCGGGAATCCCGGAGGCCATGCGGGCCTACAGCATGACCATTACCCCCAGAGCCATGCTGAGCCGGGCGGCTGCCTGTATCCGGAAGGGTACGCTGATCATCAACCTGCCGGGCAGTCCCAAGGCAGTCCGGGAATCCCTGGAATATATCCTGCCGTCCCTGGGACACGGACTGGATATCCTGACCGGGGAGGCAGCCAACTGTGCCAGAAAGTAAGCGGCCGGGAGAAGGCATTTCCCTGGTGGTGCTGGCGGGGGGAAGAAGCAGCCGCATGGGAAGCGATAAAAGCGATCTGCCCATCGGGGAAAGTACCTTTCTGGAATGGCAGATCCAAAAGGGCAGAAAGCTTGGAATCACAGATATTCAGGTATCCGGCTACCGGGGAGCATGCTGCAGCGCGCCGGTGACGCCGGACCGGTTTCCGGGGAAGGGGCCGCTGGGAGGACTGGAAAGCTGCTTCCGGCTGGCGCGGGAGAGGCAGGTTCTGGTGCTGGGCGTGGACATACCGCTGGTTCCGGCGGAGGAGCTGGAAAGACTGGTGAAGCGAAGCCTGGAAAAGCAGAAAAAGGCGGTGATTTTCAGACACAGGGGGAAGGAAGAGCCCCTGGCAGGCGTCTATGACCGGGATCTGGCAGATGAAATGCTGGCAGAGATCCGGGAGCGGAAGGGTTCGGTTTTCGCGTTTTTGAACCGGATCGGCTATGAGATCTGTGAAAGTGCCGCGCCGGAGGAATGCTTTGCCAATATGAATCGGCCGGAGGATTACCGGAGGATTGTGCAAAAAATTAGCGATGAGTAACCGATATGTTTTAGAAAACATGACGATTGCACAAAAATGACAAAAAAGTAACGGAGATAATTGTTGATTTTATACAAAAATGGCTGTATACTGTTAGTGTGTATTATTATAACGGTTACAGCCGTTTTGTAGTTGGGTGAAACTAATGTAAGGAGGGTAAATATAGTATGCTTGATCAGTCCTATTACGCGAAAGCGGATGAGATCATGGATCAGTACGGCAGAAAGCCGGCGTCCCTGATTCCGATTATGCAGGAGATTCAGGGAGCGTACCGTTATCTCCCGGAGGAGCTTTTAAGCTATGTGGCAGATAAAATCGGGGTGACGGAGGCCAAGGCATTCAGCGTCGCTACGTTCTATGAGAACTTTTCCTTTGACGCCAAAGGAAAGTATGTTATCAAGGTATGTGACGGAACGGCCTGTCATGTGCGGAAATCTATGCCGGTGCTGGAGGCCCTGTACGCAAAGCTGGGCTTAAGCAAGACCAAGAAGACCACAGACGATATGATGTTTACGGTGGAGACCGTATCCTGCCTGGGAGCCTGCGGACTTGCGCCCACCATGATGGTAAATGAAGAAGTGTATCCCTGCATGACGCCGGAGAAGGCGGCGGCAGTGATCGACCAGTTAAGAGGAGGTGCCGGAATTGATCCAGAATAAAGAACAGCTGCGTGAGCTTCATGAGGAAGCGGTACAGGAACTGAATTCTTATGACTGCCGGATTCTTGTCTGTTCCGGTACAGGCTGTATCGCCACCGGATCCAATAAGATCTACGACAGATTCCTGGAGATTACCAAGGACGCGCCGGGCGTAACCCTGGAATTTGCTCCCCATGACGAGAAGGAGCACCTGGGCGTAAAGAAGACCGGATGTCAGGGCGTCTGTGAGCTGGGCCCCCTGGTCCGGATCCAGAAGGGACAGGATGTGGTTCAGTATGTAAAGGTACAGCTGGACGACTGCGCGGAGATCTTTGAGAAAAGTGTTCTCGGCAATGAGGTGGTAGAGCGTCTGCTCTATCAGAAGGGCGGCAAGACCTGCAAGGGACCGGACGACATTCCGTTTATCGCGAAGCAG
>CAKRTY010000320.1 GCA_934402125.1 uncultured Anaerosacchariphilus sp.
ATCGATACCGGTATGGGTCTGGAGCGTCTGGCAAGCGTGGTGCAGGACGTGGATTCCATCTTTGACGTGGACACCGTAAGAGCGCTCCGGGATAAGGTCTGCGAGCTGGCTCACACCGAATACAAGAAGGACGAACAGAAGGACGTATCGATCCGTCTGATTACCGACCATATCCGCTCCGCTACCTTTATGATTTCCGACGGTATCATGCCCACCAATGAGGGCCGGGGCTATGTACTGCGCCGTCTGATCCGCCGGGCAGCCCGCCACGGACGTCTTCTGGGTATCGAAGGCAAGTTCCTGGCGCATTTAAGCGAGACCGTCATCGAGGGATCCAAGGACGGATATCCGGAGCTGGACGAGAAGAGAGAGTTTATCTTCAAGGTTCTCGACCAGGAGGAAGAGAAATTCAACAAGACCATCGACCAGGGCTTAAGCATTCTGGTAGAGATGGAAGCAGAGATGGAAGCAAAGGGCGAGAAGGTGCTTTCCGGTGAGAATACCTTCAAGCTGTATGATACCTATGGATTCCCGGTAGACCTGACCAAGGAGATCCTGGAGGAAAAGGGACTTTCCGTAGATGAGAAGGGCTTCCAGGCAGCTATGGAGGAGCAGCGTGTCAAGGCAAGAGAGGCCCGCGCGGTGACCAACTACATGGGAGCCGACGCGACCGTGTATGATCAGATCGATCCGAAGGTGACTTCTGCCTTTGTAGGCTATGACAGCCTGACCGCAGAGTCTGAGATTACCGTACTGACCACCGACAGTGAGCTGACAGAGGCGCTGACCGACGGCCAGAGCGGAACCATTTTCGTAAAGGAGACCCCGTTCTACGCTACCATGGGCGGTCAGCAGGGTGATACCGGCGTGATCCGTTCCGAGAACGGCGAGTTCGAGGTACAGGATACCATCAAGCTCCGCGGCGGCAAGATTGGCCATGTGGGACGCGTAACGAAGGGTATGTTCAAGGTAGCTGATCGGGTGACCCTGGAGGTGGCAGCGAAGAAGCACGCGGATACCTGCAAGAACCACAGCGCGACCCATCTGCTGCAGAAGGCGCTGAAGACGGTACTGGGCAGCCATGTAGAGCAGAAGGGCTCTCTGGTTACACCGGATCGTCTCCGCTTTGACTTCTCTCATTTCGAGGCTATGACGCCGGAGGAGATCGAGAAGGTAGAGGCGCTGGTAAATCAGGAAATCCAGGCGGCACTTCCGGTTGTGACGGACGTTATGGATATCGAGGAAGCGAAGAAGACCGGAGCGATGGCTCTGTTCGGTGAGAAGTACGAAGAGAAGGTACGCGTGGTATCTATGGGTGACTTCTCCAAAGAGCTTTGCGGCGGTACCCATGTGGCGAACACCTCACAGATCATGGTATTCAAGATTGTATCCGAGGCAGGTATCGCGGCAGGCGTGCGCCGTATCGAGGCGCTGACCGGCGACGGCGTATTTGCTTATTATAAGAATGTGGAGGAGCAGCTTCAGGAGGCAGCTAAGACAGCCAAGACTACTCCGGCAAACTTAACTGAAAAGATTGAGCATCTGCTGACAGAGATCAAAGAGCTGCACAGCGAGAACGAGGCTCTGAAGAGCAAGGCGGCGAAGGACGCCCTGGGCGACGTGATGGATCAGGTGAAAGACATAAACGGCGTCAAGGTACTGGCAGCCAAGCTGGAGGGCGTAGATATGAACGGTCTTAGGGATCTGGGCGACCAGCTGAAGGAAAAGCTGGGCGAGGGCGTTGTGGTACTGGCCAGCGCTACAGATGGCAAGGTCAGCCTGATGGCTACCGCAACCGACGGCGCGCAGAAGAAGGGTGCTCACGCAGGCAACCTGATTAAGGCTATCGCAGGTCTTGTAGGCGGTGGCGGCGGCGGACGTCCCGGCATGGCACAGGCCGGCGGCAAGAACCCGGCGGGTATCGACGAGGCCATTGCAAAGGCAGCTGAGGTGGCAGCCGAGCAGATCAAATAAATAACACATAACAGTGCAGGAAAAAGCGGGAGAAGGCGACTTCTTCCGCTTTTTGGTTCTTTTCCATAGAAGCTGCGACATATATTGTCCTAAGAGGTGAGGACATGCAGAATGGAAAAACCATAGAGGAACTGGAAAAAATCCTGGCGCTGCCCGTACGGGAGACGGTCCAAAAAGCCCATTTGGAGCTTGGAGAGCTGCAGGAAATCCGGCTGGGAGTGGGACGCCCCTTGACGCTCTGGTAC
>CAKRTY010000321.1 GCA_934402125.1 uncultured Anaerosacchariphilus sp.
AGCGGCATGTAGTGAGTCAGCGCGAAGCATATTACTGCAAGCAGAATCAGGTATAATGAGAAAAACAAAGATAGAAACACATTTCCAAACGTGATAAAATCAAAGACAGAGTAATAAAAAGAGACACACGATATAGTAATAGAAAGAAGGAACACACATGGATTCACTTACTTACAAAAGAACAAACGTCTACGAAACTGCAGACCAGACACTGATGACTGCGATCTTCGATTTTGCCGAGGACTATAAGCAGTTCCTGGACGAAGGAAAGACCGAGCGGGAGTGCTGCGCTTATGTGGAGGCGGCTGCGAAGGCAGCAGGCTACGAGGCTTTCGATTTTGGTCGCAAGCTCAAGGCGGGCGACAAGATTTATTACAACAACCGCGGGAAAAATATGTATCTGATTAAGGTGGGCACCGAGAATATCGCGAAAGACGGCATCCGTATCATCGCCTCTCACATCGACAGCCCGCGTCTGGATCTGAAGCAGCTTCCCCTCTACGAGTCCGAGGGCGTGGCTCTGGGCAAAACCCATTACTACGGGGGCCTGCGCAAATATCAGTGGGCGGCCATACCCCTTGCCTTGCACGGCGTGGTGGCATTAAAGGACGGCACGACCGTACAGGTAAAGGTGGGCGAGGACGAGAGCGATCCGGTCTTTTATATCAGCGATCTGCTTCCCCATCTGGCGGCCAAGCAGAATCAGAAGCCCCTGGGCAGCGCCATCGAGGGCGAGCAGCTGAACATCTGGTTTGGCAACATTCCTTACACGGCAGCGACGGAGGACGACGAGAAAACCGTTAAGAACCATGTGCTGCACCTGCTGAATACTAAATACGGTATCACAGAGGCGGATTTCATGAGCGCAGAGCTGTCCATGGTTCCGGCTTTCAAGGCCAAGGATGTGGGCTTCGATCGCGCCCTGCTTGGAAGCTACGGCCACGACGATCGTGTCTGCGCGTACCCAGCATGGAAAGCCTGCCTGGACGAGACATCTGACAGACATACGGTGATGATCGTCCTGGCGGATAAGGAGGAGATCGGAAGCGAAGGAACCACAGGCATGCAGAGCGCCATTTTTACAGATCTCATCGACGAGCTGGCAGCCTCCTTTGGTGTAAGCAGCGCAGCTATCCGGGCCCATTCCAAGTGCCTGTCCGCGGATGTGACGGCGGCCTACGACCCCAATTATCCGGAGGTCTGCGAAAAGACCAACTCCGTGTTCCTGTCCTGCGGCGCAGGTATGATGAAGTTTACCGGAGCCAGAGGAAAGAGCGGATCCAACGATGCCAACGCTGAGTTTCTTGCGTATCTGCGGAAGCTCTTCGATGAAAATGGCGTGGTATGGCAGACCGGGGAGCTTGGTAAGGTAGATGAAGGCGGCGGCGGAACCGTAGCGAAATTCATCGCCAAGTTCAACATCGACACGGTAGATATCGGCGTTCCGGTGATTTCCATGCATTCTCCCTGGGAGGTGGTATCCAAGGCGGATTTGTATGAGAATTATCTGGCCTTTAAGGCGTTTATCCAATAAAAAGTGAAAAAAGTCAGGCTTCAGGGGATAAGATCGGGTGTGATCTTATCCCCTGATTTTGAATTCGGAAAAAACATACTTGACAAAAATCCGATTTTCCATATAATTATCAATGGTAATTAACTTTGGTAACTATATGAAAGGAGATATATAGATGAATCAGCGATTAGTTAAGCAGATGTTCGACGCCTGCTACATGGCGAAGCGGACTCGGGATCTGCTTCCCCCACTGCCGGAGGGCGTACAGCCCTCTTACATTCATTGTCTGGATTGCATTCTGGGTCTGGAAGAGAAAGGAAAACAGGTCCGGATTTCCGATCTCAGTGAATTCCTGAATATTCCGAGACCCGGCGTGACCCGAACGGTCAAGGAGATGGAAGCAAAGGGCTATCTTCAGAAAATGGCTTCGCCGGACGACGGCCGGGTGACCTTCCTTACCGCCACGGAAAAGGGAAGAAAGCTGCATCAGAAATACGACGAGGAATATTTCAGCGACCTGCTGCCATATTTTGACAGCATTTCCGACGAGGAGGCCGAAAGGTGCGCCCGGGAGGCGCTGCGCATGGTGGGTCTGACCGACGAAAAGCTGTACTCCGCCTCCCCGTTCGAGCTTTCGGGCGGCCAGAAGCGCCGCGCGGCCATCGCGGGCGTGGTGGCCATGAAGCCGCAGACGCTCATACTG
>CAKRTY010000322.1 GCA_934402125.1 uncultured Anaerosacchariphilus sp.
TGATACCTGCCTGATACAGGGAAAGAATCATCGTCCGTGACAGATACGGGGCCGCGAAGCCCGCCACTATCGTCACGCCAAAATATACCGCATTGAGAATTCCCAGCCATTTCGCCTTGATCGGAATAAGGAAGAACAGCAGAAACTGCATATTCGGATAGGTTGCGGCAAAGGCAAAAAATAAGGAATAATTCAGATAATAAGTACCAAACATAGGTCCGATATTCACGCCGAATACGTAGCAGCTCAAAAAGGCCGCCACCACATGCAGCAGCATACCGGTCAACAGATACAGATTAAACCGGAAAGCGCCCCACTGATATTCCAGCACCTTTCCGATGGAATAATACAGGTACATGCTGATCAGGAAGAAAAACAGTCCGGTGGAAGGCGGATAAATGATAAAGGTTACGATTCTCCAGATCTGTCCCCGCAGAATTGCCGTCGGATCCAGAGACAGGTATCCAAGATAAAACTCCGGCGCCATCAGATTGATCACATAGCCCAGCCCGTACAGCATAATCACATAGTACATCAGGTTGTGGATGGCATAGCGCCCGAATTTTTTCTCCAGCTTGTCTATCCAGTTCATAAAATAAGTCGTCCTTTCCTATAAATAAAAATGGCGTGATATAATATTTCCGGGCCGCAAAAACAAACCTTCCTGCGCATCCCGGAAACATTTTCAGATGATTTTATTATAGGCGCGGCACCCCTGTTTGTCAACCGGCGCCACCGGTCTTTCCCTCTCCCCCTTCTTCCTCCGGAGGAACCTGCCGCGGACGCCGCCGAAGGGGAATACACACCTCGTCCCCCACCTGCAGGTTGTAGACATTGATATAGGGATTGGCGTAAAGAAGCGCCCACAGAGGCACCCGGTAACGGCGGCTTAAGGCATAGAGCGTATCCCCTTTTTCGACCGTATGCAGAAATCCCATGCATTTTTCCATAAAATCCGGTTCCTTTTCTTCCTATTTATATACATTTACTGTATGCAATCTGGAAAATCCTGTTACCTCTGCGCCTTTTTGTTAAACTTTCCATAAATTGTTTATATTTTTTTTATTTGATTTCAAAAATTTTGTGTCGTATAATGTACGTTAGTGTCAAAGAAACCTTTTGCTGTCATTTAGAAAAGGAGGGGGGCGGAGTATTTCGCCTGTATGTTTATGAATCATTTATCTAACTATACACTGGGAATCGATATCGGTTCCACGACTGTAAAAGTTGCAATATTAAACGAGAAGCATGAGCTTCTCTTCTCTGATTATGAGAGACATTTTGCCAATATCCAGGAAACCCTGGCTGCTCTTCTGGAAAAAGCAGAGGAAAAGCTTGGCGATCTGACCGTCTATCCGGCCATCACCGGTTCCGGCGGCCTGACACTGGCCAATCACCTGGGCGTACCCTTTATTCAGGAGGTTGTAGCGGTAGCGACAGCCCTGGAGGAGACCGCTCCCCAGACGGACGTAGCCATTGAGCTGGGCGGCGAGGACGCGAAAATCATTTATTTTGAAGGCGGCAATGTGGAGCAGCGTATGAACGGCATCTGCGCCGGCGGTACCGGCTCTTTTATCGACCAGATGGCTTCTCTGCTTCAGACAGACGCCACCGGTCTCAACGAATACGCCAAAAACTACCATTCACTCTATACCATTGCGGCCCGCTGCGGCGTATTTGCCAAGTCCGACATCCAGCCGCTGATCAACGACGGCGCAACCAAGGAGGATCTGGCCGCATCCATTTTCCAGGCAGTGGTCAATCAGACCATCAGCGGTCTGGCCTGCGGTAAACCTATCCGGGGACATGTGGCGTTCCTGGGCGGTCCGCTCCATTTCCTGTCTGAGCTGAAGGCTGCCTTTATCCGGACTCTGAATCTGGACGCCGAGCACATCATCGCTCCGGACAATTCCCATCTGTTTGCCGCTATGGGATCTGCCTTAAGCTGCGATCAGAAGGCTTCTGCCTCCTTAAGTGAAATGAAGGAGCGCCTGAAGGCCCATATCCAGCTGGATTTCGAGGTAGCCCGTATGGAGCCGCTCTTTGCCAATGAGCATGAATACGCCAAATTCCAGGAGCGTCACAGCCGCCATGAGGTTATGCGGGGAGATTTCCAGGCTTACGAGGGCAACTGCTTCCTGGGAATCGACGCCGGAAGCACCACCACCAAGGCTGCCCTGGTAGGCGAAGACGGAGCTCTGCT
>CAKRTY010000323.1 GCA_934402125.1 uncultured Anaerosacchariphilus sp.
ATTTACCCTGGCCATTCCAACGCTACCGAAGCACTCTCCCGCTACGGAACCTGCATATCTGGCAATAACTTCCGGGTCAATCATGACCGCGCCCATCTGCGTATTCATAAGTCCCTTCATTATCATTACCTCCACTCTTATTTTAATTCACCAAAAAAGCCTGTGTCCTCCTTTTCCTCATCAGATGACACAGATATAGTGTATTATAACCTGTTTTTGCCGGAAAAGGAAGCTATTTTTCATACTTTATAAAAAATTGTAATATTTTTAAAATTATACTTGCAAAATATAGTGGTATCTGCTAAAATAACCTATGTTGCGAGCCTATATATAGGTTCACTATCGTTCAAGAGGAGGTGCAAACATGGCAAAGTGTGCAATCTGTGAAAAAGGCGCTCATTTCGGAAACAACGTCAGCCATTCACATAGACGTTCCAACAAGATGTGGAAATCCAATGTTAAGTCTGTAAAGGTTAAGGTTAACGGCGCTGCCAGAAAGATGTATGTATGTACATCCTGTCTGAAGTCCGGAGCAGTTGAGAGAGCTTAAGTTAAGATTGAAAAATTAGGAGCAGCTTGTGCCGCTCCTTTTTTTGTGCCTTTTTTCTTCTATTTCATCAAAACTGCCCCGATAAACCAAAGCACATATACGTGCACCGGATAGAATACATAGTAAAAATACTTCCGGAATTCCGGAGTCAGACCATCCTGTTTCCGCTTCTTCTTACGGAAGCCAAGCTTTCCGTTACAGGAAAGCACCAGAGGCAGGGCGAAAATCATCATCCACTGGAAATCATTGTGAAACATATGGGACAGATCGAACATCGGCCGGAAGGACGCTCCCCAGAGCACCAGTCCCGTCATAATCTCCATCAGGGCTACCAGCACGTCATGTCCCACTATGGAGAACAGCCGGCCCCAGAGACCAAAGGCAGAATTCACAAAGAACACCAGAAAGATTCCCAGATAGCCGAGAACCATTCTCTTCTTGCTCTTGTCCTCCTTTGTAAAATAAAACAGAACGCCCATCAGCACATACATCAGAGCCCCTTCACAGGTCAGGGCGCTTCCCAGTATGGCAGAACCGAAGTTCAGCACTGCATAGGGCACTTCCACTACTTCATACAGCCCGGCCCACACGCCCGCGATAGCCACCTGGTAAAAAAGATAGGTACACCAGATCCTGAGTTTCCGCTTCGGGTGGCGGTTCGCGTACTCTATCAGATCCACCAGAAAGGCAGAGGCGAAAAGCGTCGCAAACACATTGGTGGTTACAGCTGTCACCAGTCCTGTCTTCTGCGCCACAACGGACATCAGAAGGTTGAAGGCTGCCAGCGATACGCTCGCGATATACAGTCTCTTGAAATAGGCCTTCTTATCGCTGGTTTTTTCCAGGCTCCACGCCATACAGTAGAAAAACAACGGCGCAGACAGCTTCCCAAGCCACTGGAAAACCACCGGCATCCCGGGGATCAGCGCCCCCACATAGTTAAGCACCATGGTAAACAGCGCGATCCGCTTTAATGTAGTTACAGACATTTCTTATCTCCCTTATCTTCCGCATTTTCCTCCGGACGAGAACAGATTATACCCCACAATCATCAGGGAAAAAGCCGCCAGCGCCCGCACAAACCAGCCGTTCACCGGCATAAAAAAGGTTGTCAGGATTCCGACGCCTATCCAGAACATCACAAAACCAAGCAGCTGCTTCATAAGGGCTCCCGGCGTGGTTTTCTTATCTTATTCTATGTCCGTTTCTCCGAAAATGTGTATCCTGCCCGGATCTCTGATCCCGGTTTTAAGCCTCTGTCTCTGTCTCCGGCTCTTCCTTCTCGATCACGTCTACCGCGTCCTGAATGGCGTCCGCCACCGGGCTTTCGCTCTTCTTTCCGCCAGAGGTAAACTTATTGACAAAATCCGGCACCATATCCAGGATCTTTGTCACCGTATCCTGATTCTTCACATTGACCAGCTTGGTCACGCCGCCTGAAATCACCAGGATCGCGCTGGGTGAAATTTTCGCTCCCATACCGCCGCCTGCGTTCTGCTTCTTCTCTCCGGCAAACGCGCCTGCGCCCACGCCGAAGGACACGTCCACCAGCGGTAAAATGATTGTATCGCCGATGGTTACCGCGTCGCCTACCACAGTCTTTGTCGTAATAAAGCTGTCCATTCCTTTAAACAGGGATTCTAC
>CAKRTY010000324.1 GCA_934402125.1 uncultured Anaerosacchariphilus sp.
CGCATCCAAGGGCGAGGGCCTGGGCAATCAGTTTCTTGCCAACATCCGTGAGGTAGATGCCATCGTACACGTAGTCCGCTGTTTTGAGGACACCAATGTCATTCATGTGGACGGAAGTGTGGATCCCATCCGCGATATTGAAACGATTAATCTGGAGCTGATTTTCTCCGATCTGGAGATTCTGGAAAGAAGAATCAGTAAAACCGTCCGCGGTGCCCGCAACGATAAGACCCTGGCAAAGGAACTGGAGCTTCTGAACCGCCTGAAGGCATGGCTGGAGGACGGTAAAATGGCGTCCGGCTTTACCACCGATGACGAGGACGAGCAGGAATGGCTTGCCAGCTACAACCTTCTGACCTATAAGCCCGTGATCTTCGCGGCCAATGTAGGCGAGGACGATCTGGCAGACGACGGTGCTTCCAATCCCCACGTAGAAGCAGTCCGCAAATACGCAGCCGAGAATGGCAGTGAGGTTTTTGTTATCTGCGCTCAGATTGAAGAGGAAATTTCCGAACTGGACGACGATGAAAAGACTATGTTCCTGGAGGATCTGGGATTAAAGGAATCCGGTCTGGACAAGCTGATCCGCGCAAGCTATCACTTGCTGGGACTCATCAGTTACCTGACTGCGGGAGAAACCGAAACCCGCGCATGGACCATTACCCGGGGAACCAAAGCACCCCAGGCAGCCGGCAAGATTCATTCTGACTTCGAGCGTGGCTTTATCCGCGCCGAGGTTGTAAACTATCAGGATCTGCTGGACTGCGGCAGCTATTCCGCCGCCAAGGAAAAAGGACTGGTAGGTCTGGAAGGAAAGGACTACGTAGTGAAAGACGGCGACGTTATCCTGTTCCGATTTAACGTTTAATACAAAACAGCGCTTCTGGTTTTCGCATATCCAGAAGCGCTATTTTTATGTAATAGGAAATTCCTATGGAATCCCCTATTACATGAAAAATATTATCGCACTGCGGCGGAGAGGTAGTATGTCGCTTACGCGACCCGCCGCAGGCGGAGAATCCTGCTTCGCAGGATTCTTTCTTATACCATTTTACTGCTGTTTTGCCAATGCCTCTATCTTATCCCGCTGAAGCAGCAGATTGAAGCCTGCCGGATTCAACGCAAACCCCTTTGCATTCTGAATGATCGGCGGTACCAGTCTCTGAAAAGAAACGGAAAGTGCCTGCAGCTTCCGGGGATTCTTCTGACGGAATTTTTCATACTCCCACAGATCCGAGAAAATCGGCTGAATCACATCGCCCGCCTGATTTTTCAGATAAGGAACCTTGATATCTGAATTGGGCTTCGATAGATCTACCGGCCCTTTCACATCTGTCACATCTATGGCAAGGACAAAACGGGAGCGTCTCAGATCCGCAATCAGCTCCTGCTCCATCTCCTGCAGCTTCTTTGCCCGCTCCCGGTCTGTATTGTCCTGATTGGGGCGGCGCAGCTCCTGTAGAAAATAAACGGCCGTTAATTGCAGAGAATCATTCATGACCGGAGGCATATTTTCCTTCTGCTCCGGTTTTTTCACCGTTACAATCGCGTTCAGCTCCAGGTAGCAGAAGCCGGAACCATTGTGAAAGGCCACTCTGTTGATTCCGGTCAGATAAAGACCCGTATAAAAAGCCTGCATCTTTTCCTTTGTAATATCCGTCACAATAGTCGGATAGTTGTCATTCTCCAGAGCTTCCGCGTAGTTCTTCGCATCCTGCTCTGTTTCAAAAACAGCGACCTGATCATCAAAGGTCTCCGGATCACACTCCGCGAAGGGAAGTCCGGTCGCCTTTGCCATCAAGACGTAAAAGTGTTCCAGTTTCTGTAAATTTGTTATCATCAGCCGATTATCTGTACTCATCATTCATGTCCCTCATTTCTTCCGCTTACTTTTTGCTTCTGCTTTTCGCCTTAATTGCTTCACCGTAATTCCGAATGATAACCTCTTTTCCCCGACGCTTTTTGGGATCTGAATTGATAGCCCGGCGTACGTCGATTTCTTCAATCAGGAAGCCCTCATACAATTCCCGGATCAGTTCTGTATTATGATTGGTCAGCATACAGAATACGCCCTTCTCCGTCAGCTGCCGGAACAAGGCTGCCAGGCGGCGGTGCTCCTCCTCCGTAAATCCCACCTAGGTATAGGACTCAAAGGAAGTAGGATTCAAAGGGGAGTAGGGACTATCGAAATAA
>CAKRTY010000325.1 GCA_934402125.1 uncultured Anaerosacchariphilus sp.
CGGAATGGAATGCAAACTGCGGGCACCTTTAAATGCCATTAAAAAGGGCGATGAAAACGTGCATGTCTGGTTTGATTTAACCAAGTGCCATATCTTTGACAAAGAGACAGAAAAGAGGATCAGATAGGTGAGATTGGAAGATTTTCGGCCTAGATGCGAGGCGGTGCGGAAAGAGACGCAGATTGAGAAGCCCAAGTATCCGGTTATTGATTTTCATACCCATATGGGAAAGCTGCTTCTGGGAGAAGATTATGCGGAGAAATATGATACAGCGGAATACGTGAAGGAATTGCGGAAAAACGGCGTGGTAAAGGCAGTAAATCTGGATGGGTTTTACGGAGCGGATATTGATAAGGTACAGGCAAAGCAGGGGGAGTTCGCGGACTTTTTTACGGATTTTATGTGGATTCCGTTTGAGGATTACGACGAACCGGATTTTGAGGAAAAGACGGAACGCCTGATCCACGAATCCTATGAAAAAGGCTGCAGGGGGATTAAGCTTTGGAAAGATATTTCCCTGTACCTGCGGGATCGGGAAGGAAAGGCCATTCGAACCAATAACACAAGATTTGACGTGATTTACGATACGGCGGCGAAGCTGGGTATCCCGGTACTGATGCATATTGCGGATCCGACGGCATTTTTTAAGCCGAAATCAGAATATAATGAGCGGTGGGATGAACTGAATGCCTGCCCGGAATGGGAGTTTTCGGATCACAGCAGATACATGAGCTTTCAGGAGCTGATGGAGATGCAGGAGGATACGATAAGAAAGCATCCGGATACGACTTTCGTAATTGCCCATGTAGGAAGCTATGCGGAAAATCTGGGCTGGGTCGGTGAACAGCTGGAGAAATATCCGAATATGTATGTGGATATTGCCGCCCGGATAGCGGAAATAGGACGGGTGCCTTACAGTGCGAGAAGATTTTTTGAAAAATATCAGGAGCGGATTTTATTTGGCACAGACAGTACACCGCTGACGCTTGGTTACCATCGGATATACTACCGTTTCCTGGAAACAGAGGACGAGTATTTTCCGTACCATCTGGATAGCGAGGAGCCGGGACAGGGACGCTGGGCGATCTATGGGCTGTATCTTGAGGATGAGGTTCTAAAAAAACTGTATTATAAAAACGCCTGCCGTCTATTGAAAATAGACGTGGATAAATTCGAGGAGGAGTTTGGTGGATAGGTATTTGAGTGTAGATTGCGGGGGGACAAAAACAGCCTTTCTGCTTTGTGGTGAAAGTGGAAAAAAAGAGGCGGAATGCATACTGGGACCTGCGAACTATATTGTAAACGGAATGGATAGCATACTGGAAATTCTGAATCAGGGGTTCAGGCAAGTATGCGAACAGGCAGGAATTACACAGGGAGAAATCCGGCATTGTTTTATCGCACTGGCCGGGTACGGAGATATTCCGGATGAAATGAAAGCGGTGCAGAGCAGGATCTGCGCTGAATTTCCGAATCTGTGCATCACCCTGGGAAATGACACGGAAAACGCGCTAGCCGGATCACTTCTTGGAAAACACGGAATTCATATTATTGCCGGTACAGGATCTATCGGAATCGGTCTGGATGAAAATGACACATATATCCGAAGTGGCGGATGGCATCATCTGTTTGGGGGAGACGAGGGAAGCGGTTACTGGATTGGATGCAGACTTTTGCAACATTTTACCAAGCAGGCGGATGGCAGGGAAAAGAAGGGACTGCTGTACGATTATGTGATGAAAAAGTATGGACTGTGTTGTTCGGAGGATATTCTGAAGCTTGTGATTGAACAGTGGAAGGGAAAGCGGGAAAAGATTGCGGCTTTATCACAGGACGTCTGGGAACTGGCAGAACAGGAGGATGGCACAGCAATTGATATTCTGGAAGAGGCTGCCCATGAACTGGCAGCGATTATCAAGAGCGTATATGACAGAGGCACCTTTGAGAGGCCGGTGAAAATCTCCTATTCCGGAGGAGTGTTTAAAGCTATGCAATACCTGAAGACACCTTTTGAAGAAGGTCTGGCAGCGATCCCGCATGTACTTCAGCAGCCGCAGCTTCCGCCTGTGGCGGGAGGAATTGTACTGGCAATGGAAAAATCTGGCGTAGCACTGAACGAAGAGATGACGATACAGTTGCAGAAGATTTAAAAGGAATGGACA
>CAKRTY010000326.1 GCA_934402125.1 uncultured Anaerosacchariphilus sp.
CCTGGACCCTGCCTCACCCGACGGAGGCCTATGGTGAGTGGCTGCGGGTATTGAAGCCCGGCGGCGTCCTGCTGAACTTCGACGGCGACTACGGCAAAGAGGAATTCACCGAGGAAATGGAAAGCTTGCCTGCGGATCATGCCCACCGTCAGCTGAGCTGTGGTCAGCTTAAGGAATGTGAGAAAATCAAAGATCAGCTTTCCATCAGCGCCATGCGCCGGCCGGCCTGGGACGTGGAAGTGTTGAAGAGTCTGGGCTGTGTGGACGTGACCGTGGACAGTGAAGTTTACCGCCGTGTATACGCAAGCGAAGACAGTCCCTTTTACAATCCGACCCCGATTTTCCGGCTGCAGGCACAGAAGGCTGGAAAAAGATAACAGTATATGACAAAAATAGAAAGATATCCCCGTTTCCGCACCGGAAAATGGGGATATTTACTTGCAATGCCGAAAAAAATCCAGTAAAATAAAAAAAGTTACTTGACAAAAGAGGATAGAATCACTATAATCCTACTTAACCAATAGGAAATACGGGTAACAAAAAACAAGGAGGAGTACATTATGAGAAAGCTGACAAAGAAGCTGGCGGCACTGACACTTGGCATTGTAACGGTTGCGTCCCTGACCGCCTGTGGAGGAAGCAAGGGAATTACGATCGCAGTTCCCAATGATACCACCAATGAGGCGAGAGCGCTTCTTTTACTGGAAGAGAACGGCTACATCAAGCTGAAGGACGGCGCAGGCATTACCGCTACAGCGGCAGACATCGCTGAGAATCCTTACAACATCACTTTTAAAGAGGTTGAGGCAGCCCAGGTACCGAACGTACTGAAGGACGTGGATTATGCTATTATCAATTCCAACTATGCCATCGACGCAGGCCTGAAGCCTACCGAGGACGCGCTGACCATGGAGGGATCTTCTTCCGCGTACAGCAATATCCTTGCCGTGAAGGAAGGCAATGAGAACACAGACAAGACAAAGGCGCTGAAGGCAGCCCTGGAGAGCCAGAAGGTGGCAGACTATATCACAAGCGAGTACGATGGCGCGGTAGTCAGCACCGTGGACAATCCCACAGACGGCTATGACGCAACCGTAGATTACGACGCGCTGGCAGGCACCACCATTACCGTAGCCGCTTCCCCGGCACCCCATGCGGATATCCTGAAGGTGGCAAAGGAGATCCTGGCAGAGAAGAATGTGACACTGGATATCATGGAGTTCACAGATTACGTACAGCCGAACAACGTGGTTGAGAGTGGAGAGGTAGACGCCAACTACTTCCAGCACCAGCCTTATCTGGACGATTTCAATGAGCAGAACGGAACCCACGTGGTATCCGTGGCAGCTATCCATGTAGAGCCTATGGGATTATACGGCGGAAAGCAGACAAGTCTGGACGCGATTACAAAATAGTGCTATAATAGCTGGTATGCGAAAAAGACAGCCGGCGGTCTGTATAAGCAGACCGTCGGCCTTTCGGATCTATACAGAGATTTCAGACGGAGGGGTTTTATGATTGAAATTAAGAATCTGACCAAGGAGTTCCAGACCGCGGACGGTACCGTGGAAGCGCTCCGGAACGTAAATCTGACCATTCAGGACGGCGATATCTACGGTATCATCGGCATGAGCGGAGCCGGAAAGAGTACGCTGGTGCGCTGTATCAATATGCTGGAGCGGCCCACAAAGGGACAGGTGCTGATTGACGGCCGGGACATTGCGCAGCTTTCCGACAAGGAGCTGCGGGCTGTGCGCCGGGACGTAACGATGATTTTCCAGGGCTTTAATCTGCTGATGCAGCGGACCTGCCTGAAAAATATCTGTTTTCCCCTGGAGCTTATCGGCATGGATAAGGAGCAGGCGAAGAAGCGTGCCCTGGAGCTTCTGGAGGTAGTCGGACTTCCCGATAAGGCCAACGCCTATCCGGCGCAGCTGTCCGGCGGCCAGCAGCAGCGGATTGCCATCGCCCGGGCCCTGGCTACAGAGCCGAAGGTGCTGCTCTGCGACGAGGCCACCAGCGCCCTGGATCCGAAGACCACCCATGCGATCCTGGAGCTGATCCGCGATATCAATCAGCGCTTGGGAATTACGGTCATTATCATCACCCATCAGATGAGCGTGGTGGAAGAAATCTGCAGCCATGTGGCGA
>CAKRTY010000327.1 GCA_934402125.1 uncultured Anaerosacchariphilus sp.
ACGTTGCTCTGATGGTTAAAAATATTCAAGGAACCTTCCGTGAATAGCTCCATGGATAAGGCCAGTCCCTTGGCCTCTTCCTCCTTCTGCTCCAATAGTGTCCGGTAAAAGTCTGTCATCACCGGGATCTGCTTCTTCCGGGCTGCCTCCTGATATACTTTTCTAACACAACGGTCAATCAACGTTTTTTGCCGGGAATTCAAGGACTCTCCGGTGGACTGCTCGCACAGGCCCAGCATGAACTCAGACTTCTGCCGGATCACCGCCCGGCGTTTAAGGACAGACAGATCTGCCAGATCCACTTCCAGCGGGTTCATGTAGTTATCCGTGTAAGAGCTCAGGTTTACAACTGTTCCGCCATATAATTTTGCGATATCAAAATACTCATTCATGGGATCCACCACAATGATATCATCTGTATGACAGTCCGGGCCATTACTCAGATAGACGGCTCCCATTGCCATCTTGGAAAAGAAGGACTTGCCGCTTCCGGGAACCCCGAAGATGAAGCCGTTTCCGTTCATCAATTTTTTCCGGTTACCCACGTTGATGTTTTTACTGACCTGATTGATCCCGTAGTAAACGCCGGTTTCGTCCTGCAGCTCCTGTACGTTAAAGGGCAGAAGGGAAGCCAGCGACTGGGTCAGCATAGTCCGCATAGTCTCCACCTGCCGGACGCCAATGGGAAGCGCCGTATTCACGGCCTCCCTCTGCATCAGATAGTGCTTGTCAATGGTCACGGAATTTCGTTTTCCAATGGTCATGACCGTATCGGTGATACTGTCCAGCTCCTCCTTGGTCTTGGCCAGAAACACCATGGTCACCGCCACGTAAAAGAGGCACTGGTCGTTATCCCGCACATCATCCATGATGTTCTCAATCTCCTTCTTCTCATTTCTTTTGGTGTAAGAAATTTCCGAAGAGAAGTCGTTATTCCGGTTCCGGACACGCTGCTGTCGGATAATGTCGGATTCAATTCCCAGATACTTTTTTTGCAAAATTTTCGTGGTCAGCTCCTTGGGAATCGGTACCACATCAATGCTTATCATGGAATGAACCGGCAGACTGGCGATTTCATTTAAGAAACCATCCGACAGGCCGGACGGATATTTTTTAATAAACAGCGCCCGGCCCACCTTATTTTCATCCTGGAAGTAATCGGAATAATATTTCAGCATTCCGTTACACAGGTCATTCCGAAAATCGGTGCCTGTTTGCTTCGCCTCCCGGATGTCAAAATCAAAGGATTCCTCGTCGCCTAGATGGTAATAATCATAAAGCACCTGCATCCGCTCATTGCCGCTTAAGGGCACAATCGGGCTTCCCAGCTCCCGAAACGCCTTCTGCAACGATGCTTCGATTGTCGCGAACTGGGCTTTGGCTTCCTCAAAATTGCCACGCTCAATCGTAATCGTCAGATACCGTTCCTGGGCAATTCCCTGTTTTCCTTCCTGAATCTTTTCCTCCACGATGTGGTTATACATACCCCGATACTCATCATAGCCGTCCTGACGCTCCTTCAGGAACACATTCTTCCGCAGTTTCTGCATGTCCTTATTCTTATTGATCAATGTGATTTTGAACTCCACGTCCAGGCTGTTCAGCAGCTTGCAGTACCGTTCTATAATACTGAGCTGCTCGCCCTCTGTGGTGGTTGTATAGTTAATATCCTGAAAGCGGTAGCTTTTGGAATAATGGCCTTTCCGCACTTCAAAAATGCCATTCTCCGCCACCTTCAGAATCTCAATGGTCTCCTGTATGGACTTGGGCGTCCGATACAGGGGCACACTGGCTTTCTTCAGTTGCTGAAAACTATCTGTAAATAATCTCATGTTTCACCCCTTCTCTTTTTCTTCTGCCGTTTCTTCTTTTTCCGATTCTCCGTCTCATTACGTTCCGGTGACCGGTACAGTAATGTCCGATTGAAAAATAGCTGACGGATTCTCCGCCTGGTCACCTCATAAAAACTCATGCCGTGGTAACTATAGAAACCGCCCAGCGCAATCGGCGCGGCTATTGGGATTGCCAGATAGGCCGCCGTGGTAAGGCCCACCGTCTGATAAGTCAGAAGCACAATACCGCCTCCGGCCAGCAGGCTGAGGGCCGAAAAAAGGAGCTGCTTCACTGTCAGCCCCCATACTACCGATTCC
>CAKRTY010000328.1 GCA_934402125.1 uncultured Anaerosacchariphilus sp.
CAGGTAACCCTCATCGGTAAAAAAGTTCTTCCGGAACCGCAGAATAGACAGATAGATGGCGGTAATCAGCCCAATGGCTACCAGGGCGATGATATAGAAGATCATCAGGGAAACGTCCGCGAAGCTTACCCACACATTTCCCACATCGAAGGAGGGTCGCTTCAGGGCCAGCTGGATATAAAAGCGTCCGATAAGAGTGATACCGATAAGCCCCAGGTGAAGAGGGATCATCAGCCGGTTCACAGATTTAAATTCGTATTTGATTAATTTTCCTAACATCTGAATACCTCCCGGAATAATGCGTCTACGGATTTTCCTTCCTGCTCCCGGATTGCGTCTACCGAGGTGTGCAGGCGGATATGGCCGTTCTGAATGAAAATCACATCGTCCAGTACGCTTTCGATGTCAGAAATCAGGTGCGTGGAAATCAGGACGGACGCATTTTCATTGTAATTGGAAATGATAGTCTGCAGGATATAGTCCCGGGCTGCCGGATCCACGCCGCCGATGGGCTCGTCCAGGCAGTACAGGTCGGCGTCCCGGCTCATGACCATGATGAGCTGTACCTTTTCCTTGGTACCCTTGGACATGGTGGACAGGCGATCCGCCGGGTTAATGCCCAGCCGGTTCAGCATATCCTCCGCCCGGTTCCGGCTGAAGTCCTCATAGAAGTCGCAGAAAAAATCCAGGATATCCGTGACCTTCATCCAGCTGTTAAAATAAGTACGCTCCGGCAGATAGGACACGACCTTTTTCGTTTCCGCGCCCGGCTCCACGCCTTCGATATAGAGATGTCCGGAGGTGGGAGTCAGAAGTCCGTTTATAAGCTTAATGAGTGTGGTTTTGCCGCTTCCGTTAGGACCCAGAAGTCCGATGATACGGCCCCGGGGAATGGAGAGGCTGATACTGTCCAGGGCTGTTTTAGAGCCGTACTGCATGGTCAGGCTGTCACAGCGTAAGAGTTCGTCCATTTATGCTTCCTCCTTGATTTCTCTGGTGAGCAGGCTTAAGATTTCTTCCTTCCGGAAGCCAAGCTGCTCCATGGTGCTCAGAAATTGTTCGATTTGTTCTTTCGCCAATTGTTCCTTTAAGTTCTTCATAATCTGTGTATCCTCTGTGATAAAGCGGCCGCTGGTGCGCTGGGCGTAAACCAGTCCGCTGCGTTCCAGTTCCGTCAGGGCCTTCTGCATGGTGTTGGGGTTGACAGCTGCTTCGGCAGCCAGCTCCCTTACGGAGGGAAGTTTTTCGCCCGGTCGGTAGACGCCCGCGATAATGCGGGTTTTGATCTGATCCTCCAGCTGCAGGTAGATAGGACGGGTGTCATCCAGAATCCATGGCATGGGTTCACACTCCTTTCCAAAATAAAATTGTATTACTTAACTAGTACAATAAGCGATCGGGAGGAAAATGTCAAGAGGGTAAGAAGAGATTCAGAAAGTTTTAAGAAATAGAAAAAGGGGCCGGACGCAAAAGCTGCGTCCGACCCCGGACAGGTGATTTACTGAGCGGTTTTATCCGCGTCGATTACGGCCTGAATCTGCTTCATCAGGGCGTCGTAATTCTCCTGGATATCGACTCCGCCAAGCAGTGGCTCGCCCACAACCCTTCCATTGCGGTCCACAAGAATTGTGGTGGGGAAGGCCATAATATCAGCGGCGTATTTACCTGCGTCCGAGTCGGAGGCCAGAGAGAGATTGCGGTATTTGGCACCCTGGCTCTCCAGAACCTTCTTTGCCTCCGCAATGGCGTCTTCGTTTCCGTCGAAGGTGTCCGTGTTGACACCGATCACTTCTCCGCCCATGGATTTGAGGGCTTCGTTCATCTCATTCAGTTTGGACAGCTCAGCCACGCAGGGCTTGCAGCCGGTGAACCAGAAATTCACCACCGTTACCGCATTTTTAGAAAACAGACTTTCATCTACGTCATTTCCGTCGAAATCTGTTCCGGAGATGTGCCGGAAGGTAACGGTGTCGTCAGAGCCGTTGGAGGGTTCCGTAGACTCGGCGGAATCGAGCTGATTTTCCAGCTGGGCAATCTGCTCCTCAATGCCGCGGATCGTTTCGATATCCTCATGGAGCGTGTTCAGCTCTTCCTCCGTAAAGGCGTCCGGGTTGGAATCCACTGTGTCCTTAAG
>CAKRTY010000329.1 GCA_934402125.1 uncultured Anaerosacchariphilus sp.
CATTGGAACAGGGGGCCTTTGACGACGTGGTCATTTCCTCCAAATCCCTCTGCACCGATTATGACGGCATGATGGAAGCGGTGCTGGAGGCTCGGGAGGAGCTGGGACGCGGCGTCATCGACATCTTTCTCATGCATGAGGTCCGTTCCGGACAGCTTGCGGAGCGAACCGGAGCCTGGGAAGCGTTAAAAGACGCCCGGACAAAGGGACTGGTGCGGGCCATCGGTCTTTCCACCCACCACATTGACATCACGGAGGCGGCAGCCTCCATGCCGGATCTGGACGTGGTCTTTCCGCTGATCAATTACGCGGGTCTGGGGATTCGAAAAGGGGACGCATTCGGTTCGAAAGAAGAGATGCTGGAAGCCATCCAGCACTGCCATCAGGCCGGTAAAGGCGTGTTCTCCATGAAGGCCTTCGGCGGCGGAAGCCTCACAGCCCATTACCAGGAGGCGCTTGATTATGTATTCTCCAAGGAGGAGATCGATTCGGTGATGATTGGCTTCGGCAAAAACGCGGAGGTGGACGATCTGCTTTCTTATTTAGACGGGGAAATGGAAAAATCTTACAATCCGGACGTGTCCAAAAAGAAGGTTTATATCAACCAGGAGGACTGCGAGGGCTGCGGCTCCTGCAAGGCCGCCTGCCCCGCCGGAGCCATCTTCTACAACGACAACGGCCTGGCGGAAGTCAACCACGACAAATGCCTGACCTGCGGCTACTGCAGCCCGGTCTGTCCGGTGCGGGCTGTGATTATGTATTAGTCAGCGATATAGAAAAAAATACCACCTGTCGAATGACAAGTGGTATTTTTGATGGACCTGAGGGGAATCGAACCCCTGTCCGAAAGCCTGTTCCCTGTTCTTCTACTATCGTAGTCAGTTCTTTGACATTCCCTCCGTCCGCCGGAAACTAACACCCTGCGAACTTTAGTAGCTTCATAATACGCCCATGCGCGCAAAGCTTAACGCATGTCGTTTCCCACATAGTCGATGCCGGATTCTTAAAGTGCGGGTGCTCTAAGGCCGACAGCTGCCATTAGGCAGCGTATGCTAAATTATCTTCAGCGTTTATTTTTAATTTCGCGATTTGACGCATCGCCTGCGGATAGCTTCACCAGCTGCGAGACCCCCGTCGAAACCAGTACAAGCCCTGGTTAGAGCTGCCTGAAACGCTGTGAACGGCAGCCGTTTTGCCCTCTTCGGGTAATCTGTTCTTGTAGTATAGTCTGAAATCTTACAAAAATCAAGCCCTTTTCGTAAATTTGCTCTCTATTTCACCAGAATCGCATTGGGATAGATCCGCTCCATCCGCTCATCCGGAAAATGCTCATCCAGCCAGCCGTCTGCCGCCGTCTCAATGCCCGCGCCGGTCTGCCGTACCGTATAGCGGTTCAGGGCCAGGCCCGACAGGCAGATATCATAAATCATAAAGACCAGCAGAATCCAGGTCATCCAGCTTCCGAACTTCTTCGGAAGCTTCTCAATCCAGCCGGATAATCTCGGATAAAGAAGTCGCATCCAAACCACGGCCGCAATGCCCCAGAAAAAGCAGTACAGCAGGTTGATTCTGCCGCCCAGATTGAAGGGAATCTTACTGTAATCCCAGAACACCGTACCGAATACCAGCTCCGTGAACACGCTGCAGATATACTCGTAAGCGCCGCCCAGGATCGTACCGAAGCAGAAAATATAGCTGTCGCTCCGATCCTTATAGCGGTACAGGATCGCGGTCAGCAATACGCAGCCCAGTCCCCAGACAATACTGAAGGGACCGTACACCACGCTGCTACGGCTCATCAGCTTCCCGGCTGTCACATAGCAAAAAACCGTCTCTGTCAGATCGCCCAGAAAGGCTCCCAGGAAAAACAGGCAGGCCAGCTTATAAAAGCAGCAGCCCACTGCAAAAACGCCGGCTCTGGACCGGGCTTCATCCGCTTCCTTCTCCCGCTCTCTCCGGGCCCGGAGAAGCTCCTCCGCAGCCAGCCGCGGATAAGCCCGTTCCATACGGCGAAGCACAAAGCCTGTCAGCTTTCCGCCCATCTGATCGGAGGTTTTCTGAAGGTTTTCCGCTACGCCGTAAAGGAGCGACGCCTTCTTCACACTGGATTTTATCTGCAGAATTCCCACC
>CAKRTY010000330.1 GCA_934402125.1 uncultured Anaerosacchariphilus sp.
AGCATGGATAATGCCATAGCGCCGCATAATACAACTGCTAAAAGTTTCTTTTTCATAGTGAATCCTCCCTTTAATATGGTTGCAGTTACAAACTACATTGAAATTATAACATAATCCCAACCAAATCAAATGTATTTTTTTACTTTTTTAGTTTAATTTTTTACGATCTGGTTTTTGATTTCTGTTGATTTTTCCAGTGATTGACAAGCAATCCAAAATCGTTTACTATAAAATCATGTATAAATTTCACATCATATAAGGAGAGTTCGAATGAAAACAACGGGAGAAATAAAAAATCTGTTACAAAACCGGGAGTTGGATTCCACATTACTGGACATCTACCTGGACGAAAGCCGTCTGGACTATCAGCGTCAGCGTTACATCAACGCCCTGACACGCTATGAGGAGCTGTATGGAGCCGGAGAGATCGCGATCTTCAGCGCACCGGGCCGCAGCGAGATCGGCGGCAATCACACCGACCATCAGCACGGTGAAGTACTGGCCGCTTCCATCAATCTGGACGCTATCGCCATCACCGCGCCGCTGGCAGAGCCGGTTGTCCGCGTGGTATCTGACGGTTACGATATGATTACCGTATCCCTGGACGACCTGGAGGTAAAGGAAGAACTGAAGGGAACCACCGATTCCCTGATCCGCGGCGTGCTGGAAGGAATCAAAAACCATGGCGGCAAAATCGGCGGCTTCCAGGCTTATGTGACCAGCGACGTACTGATTGGCGCAGGCCTGTCCTCTTCTGCCGCTTTCGAAACTATCATCGGAACCATCGTATCCGGCCTCTACAATGAGATGAAGCTTTCCCCGGTTGATATCGCCATCATCGGTCAGTATGCGGAGAACGTCCACTTTGGAAAGCCCTCCGGACTGATGGATCAGATGGCCAGCTCCGTGGGCAATCTGGTACATATTGATTTTGCGGATGTGGCTCACCCGGTTATCGAAAATGTAAGCTGCGACCTGGTAAAATATGGATACAGTCTCTGTATCACCGATACCAAGGGCTCCCATGCGGATCTGACCCCGGACTACGCAGCCGTTCCCGCAGAAATGCGCGCCGTGGCTGCCGTACTCGGTCAGGAGCTTCTGCATGGTATTACTCTGGAGCAGCTTCTCTCCCATGCTGCAGAGATTCGTGAAAAGGCCGGCGACCGCGCTTACTTACGCGCTATTCATTTTGTTACCGAAAATGTAAGAGTTCAGAAAGAGGTAGCCGCTCTGAAGACAGAGGACTTCGACGCTTTCCTGAAAACCGTAAAAGCCTCCGGCGATTCCTCCTTCAAGTATCTCCAGAACGTATATACCAACCACGACATTACCCACCAGAACGTATCTGTGGCCCTGGCAGTCAGCGACGCCATTCTCGGCAGCAACGGCGTCAGCCGTGTTCACGGCGGCGGCTTTGCCGGAACTATCCAGGCCTTTGTAAAAAATGAGGCGGTAGCAGAATACAAGGCTGCTCTGGACGGCGTATTCGGCGAGGGTGCCTGCAGCGTACTGATGATCCGGAAGTATGGCGGAATGCAGGTTCTGTAAATCCAGATTTTGAGTCAAAAAACGATGGGCTCCGGTTTGCTTGCCGGTTGGCCCATCGTTTTTTTGATCCATAATCTGCCTGGCAGAATTCTTTTTACAATACTTCCAGGAATCGTCTGAACGCGGCGCTTCCCTCTTCCGTACGCTTGTACACGCCCGCGCATTCCAGAACCTGTACGAAGCAGTCTCCGATTTCTTTCTGAAGAATGCTCTCTATATTGTCCGCGGTGATCTCATAGGAATCCTTCCACTCGTCCACCCAGTCCGCGTGAATTTTGATTCCTTCTGTCTCATGGATATTCTTTCCTTCCAGAATTGCCCCGGCAAGCTGATCCATTTCCTTCTGAAGCCGCGACGGAAGCACGGCAAGTCCCATTACCTCTATCAGACCGATATTCTCTTTCTTAATGTGATGCAGCTTCTCTACCGGATGGTATACGCCCCAGGGTCTGTCCTCTGTTGTGATATTATTTCTGAGAACCAGATCCATCTCATATAAACCGCCGTTCATCCGGGCAATCGGCGTGATGGTATTGTGCGGCACTCCCTCGGTCTCGCTGAAAATAAACGCGT
>CAKRTY010000331.1 GCA_934402125.1 uncultured Anaerosacchariphilus sp.
GGGACCTATAGGGCTCGAACCTATGACCCTCTGCTTGTAAGGCAGATGCTCTCCCAGCTGAGCTAAGATCCCATTTCGTTCTCGGTTTTGACTTGCTGTCCCAACCGACTTGCTTAGTATAACCTTATACGCAGAAAAAGTCAAGCACTTTTTTCAACTTTTTTTCAAATTTTTCATTTTATTTAAAAAAACGACAAAACTTGCATAAATACAGGGGTTTTCAGACCTTTCCATTTTTAAACTGCCAGATCATTTCGCTGGTCAGACTGATATTCAGGGGCTGAGGCTTAGCTTCCTCGCGGGTAAACCATTCCGCCGTGGCCAGCTCCTCTGTATCCAGGGTAATGGTTTCATCGTCTCCGTCCAGATCTACAAAAAAGCCCATGAGCACTGTCTCAGAGAAGGACCAGGGCTGGCTCTTATAATAACGGATATTTTTTACCTTCAGGCCTACCTCTTCCATAACCTCCCGCCGGATGGTCTCCTCGATGGTCTCTCCAATCTCCGTAAAGCCTGCGATCAGGGCATAGTAGGTAATGTTATCCCGGCCTGCGTATTTGGACATCAGAAGCTTATCCTGATGAAGAATTCCCACAATCACTGCCGGAGAAATCTTCGGATATTCCGTCTGGCCGCACTCCGGACAGCGCATCATACGCTCCTTTGTATCGTGCACCATAGGACAGCCGCAGTGTCCGCAAAACTTCCGGGTATCATACCAATGCCACAGCTGATAGCCGGTGATTCCCGCAAAGGACAGCCACTGGGGACGGGCGTCCCGGAATCTGCGGCTGCTTTCCAGACGGAAGTTCTTGCGCTCCGGCAGCTCCAGCTCCTTTGCCAGATAAAATCGCTGTTCATCAATGGTAAACAGATAAATAATGTTTTCCGAAAGCTCCTGTTTTACCTCCGGAAAGTCCCGGAATCTGGGAAATTCAATGGTCTCTCCCTCCCAGTCTGCCAGAGCATTATGCTTCTCAAAATACATAAGATAGCTATTCCCGTCCGGCTCTGTGGGACGGTATTCGTTATGATAACAATGCGGTGCGATATCCTGTATCATCTGTAACTCCTTAAAAAAACCCAGCCGGAAGCGAACCCTCCGGCTGGGGAATCTGTTTTCGTGGCTTATCTGCCCTTTGTCTCAATCTCTTTTGTTACGTCTGCAATGAATGCGTCCAGCGCCTTTGCTCCCTGATCGCCTGCCTCGCGGCTTCTGACGGAAACGGTGCCGTCTTCCTCTTCCTTCTGGCCTACAACCAGCATATACGGAATCTTCGCGGTCTGAGCCTCACGGATCTTGTAGCCAATCTTCTCCGCGCGCTTATCAAGCTCGGTGCGGATACCGGCCTCATCCAGAGACTTCTTTACCTGCTCTGCGTAATCCATATACTTGTCGGAAATCGGCAGCACACGTACCTGAACCGGAGCCAGCCAGGTGGGGAACGCACCTGCAAAATGCTCGATCAGGATACCGATGAAACGCTCGATGGAACCGAATACCACGCGGTGGATCATAATCGGGCGGTGCTTCTCGCCGTCTGCTCCCACGTACTCCAGCTCAAAACGCTGGGGCAGCTGGAAGTCCAGCTGAATGGTGCCGCACTGCCAGGTACGGCCAATGCAGTCTACCAGATGGAAGTCGATCTTCGGGCCGTAGAACGCGCCGTCGCCCTCATTTACAACATAAGGCATGCCCAGCTCGTCCAGAGCGTCGCGAAGACCTGCGGTAGCTACCTCCCAGTCCTCGTCGCTTCCCATGGAATCCTCGGGACGTGTGGACAGTTCCACATGATATTTGAATCCAAACATGGAATAGGTATCGTTGATCAGAGCCACTACGCCCTTGATCTCGTCCTTAATCTGCTCCGGCGTCATGAAGATATGCGCATCGTCCTGTGTAAAGCAGCGCACACGCATGAGACCGTGAAGCTGACCGGATTTCTCATGACGGTGTACCAGACCCAGCTCGCCCACACGCAGGGGCAGGTCACGGTAGGAACGGGGCTCTGCCGCGTAAACCAGAACGCCGCCCGGGCAGTTCATCGGTTTGATCGCGTAATCCTCGCCGTCGATGACGGTGGTGTACATGTTATTCTTATAGTGATCCCAGTGTCCGGAGG
>CAKRTY010000332.1 GCA_934402125.1 uncultured Anaerosacchariphilus sp.
CCCCATCTTCTGATCGCGGGAGCTACCGGATCCGGTAAATCCGTGTGTATCAATACCCTGATCATGAGCCTCCTTTATAAGGCGACGCCGGACGAGGTGAAGCTGATTATGATTGACCCGAAGGTTGTGGAACTGAGTACATACAATGGAATTCCGCATCTTTTGATCCCGGTAGTCACGGATCCGAAAAAGGCAGCCGGAGCCCTGAACTGGGCAGTGGCAGAGATGACGCACCGCTATAAGCTTTTTGCGGATTACAATGTCCGGAATCTGGAAGGCTATAATGAGAAAATCAAAAACATAGAACACATCGAGGACGATACAAAGCCCAGGAAGCTGCCGCAGATCGTGATTGTGGTGGACGAGCTTGCAGATCTGATGATGGTAGCGCCCGGTGAGGTGGAGGACGCTATCTGCCGTCTGGCACAGCTGGCCCGCGCGGCAGGAATTCATCTGATTATCGCAACCCAGAGACCTTCGGTAAATGTCATTACCGGACTTATCAAGGCTAATATGCCGTCCCGGATTGCCTTTGCCGTATCCTCCGGTGTGGATTCCAGAACCATTCTCGATATGAATGGGGCGGAAAAGCTGCTAGGAAAAGGCGATATGCTTTTTTATCCCTACGGCTACCCGAAACCGGTCCGCGTACAGGGTGCTTTCGTATCTGACGAGGAGGTTGGCGCAGTGGTAGAGTTCCTGAAGGAAAATAACAGCGGCAGCGGATACAGTACGGCGGTGGAAGAGCACATCAATACCGTACAGACCTCGGAACCGGAAGCAGCTCCCGGCGGTTCAGGCGATGGGCCGGAGCGGGATCCCCTGTTCGCGGAAGCTGGAAAATTTATCATTGAGAAGGATAAGGCGTCCATCGGTATGCTGCAGCGCTGGTTCAAGGTTGGATTTAACCGGGCTGCCCGGATCATGGATCAGCTGGCAGAGGCCGGCGTGGTGGGAGAGGAAGCCGGAACCAAGCCCCGGGAAATCCGGATGTCAATGGAAGAATTTGAACGGTATCTGGAGGAATATATCTGATTGCAAAAGAGAGGAAGCCTATGAAGTGTTCGAATTGCGGGAGCGAGCTTGAACCCGGTAAAATATATTGTGAGCACTGCGGTCACGAAATCCAGATCGTCCCGGATTATGATCCGATGGATGAAATTCTGGTAGGTCAGGATGAGGCTGAGCACAAAAACACGGAAGCACAACCGAAGCCGGATTGCGGGAAAACGAATGAAAAGGCGGAAGCAGAGCGGGACAGAGAACAGAGGCTGCGTCCGGTATCCCGTCTGAGCCGGAAGTATCAGTGTGCTCTTCTGGTACTTGTCGGCCTGTTGTGTTTTGCTACCTTCCGTTTTTCCTATACGATGATGACCAGTGACAGCAATTACAGCTATCAGTTAAAAAAAGGAAAAAAATGTCTGAAGAAAGATGAATATGGGCAGGCTGTGGAATATCTGCGCCGGGCATGGGAGCTTGAACAGGATCGGGGTGGAACGGATGTAGAGCCTATGCTGCTGATGGCGGAAGCTTACGCAGAAATGGATGAAAAAAAGCTGGCTGTCACCTATATGGAGCAGGCTATTAAGACAGAAAAAAAAGCCAGGGGAGACAGCAAGCTTCTGGTTACCCTGTATCTGGATATGATGGATCTGCTGAATGTGACCGGACAGACCGAACGGGTCAATCAGATAATCCGGGACTGTTCTTACGAGGATATCCGGGACCAGCTTCTGGCTTACCGGATTGAAAAGCCCGTCTGTGATACACCGGAGGGTGTATACAATTATTACCTGCGTCTGAATCTCAGCGCAGAATACGGAAGCGTTTATTATACGCTGGACGGTAGCATCCCCACCAGGGACAGTATCCGGTATGAGAAGCCCATTGAGCTTACGGAGGAGGGAGATGTACTTCTCTGCGCGGTTGCCATCAACAAAAAGGGAATGGTCAGCGAACCACTGGTACTGGCCTATAAACTGGATTTTCCGGCTGTGGATACAGCGGATGAAGAATAAGGAGGAAGATTATGGTAAAGCATCTGGTTATGTGGAATTTTAAAGAAGATTTTCCGGAGGAGAAAAAGGAAGCCCTGGCAAAGGAAGCAGACGCGCGCCTGAAG
>CAKRTY010000333.1 GCA_934402125.1 uncultured Anaerosacchariphilus sp.
GCTCCTTCCTGGCAACCGCGGCGGCCCTGAAGAAGGAGTATACCCTGCCCGGCGTGAGCCAGACAGTGATCCTGACCCGGATGGAGGGAAGAACCCCCATGCCGGAGGGTGAGAAGCTTGCGGATCTGGCAAAGCACCACGCCACTATGATCATTTTCCTGAGTATCGGTATGATGGACGAGCTGTCCGCTACGCTTCGGAAGGAATACCGACCGGATACACCGGTGGCTGTGGTATATAAGGCAAGCTGGCCGGAGCAGAAAATCGTACGGGGAACCCTTCTGGATATCGCCCGGAAGGTAAAGGAAGCGGGCATTACCAAGACTGCCCTGACGGTGGTAGGCGATTTCCTGGGAGACGACTACGAGCTGTCCAAGCTTTATGATAAGACCTTTACCCACGAATTCCGGAAGGGAGTCGATGCATAATGAGTATCCGGCTTATCAGCATCAGCCATAAGACGGCGCCGCTGGAGGTCCGGGAACTGTTTGCCTTTACAAAAGAGAAGCAGGCAGAGCTTGGAAGAATTCTCCGGGAGGAAGGCGGAGCGGCAGAGAGCGTCATTATCGCCACCTGCAACCGGACGGAGATCTATACTTATTTCGATGCGGCCCAGGATAAAAAGAAAAATGTATTTACCAGGCTGCAGGAGCTGATTCTCCGGGAGTCCGGGGCAGTGGCCTTAAAGGAGGACGTATCAGATTATCTGCGTTTTTACCAGGATCGGAAGGCGGTCCATCATCTGCTTTCCGTGACCGCGGGACTGGATTCCATGGTAGTGGGGGAGGATCAGATCCTCGGACAAGTGAAGCTGGCCCATGGACTGGCTCAGGAGGCCGGCAACAGCGGGAAATACCTGAATACCCTGTTCCGCTATGCGGTGACCTGCGCCAAAAGAATCAAGACCGATACGGATCTGTCCAAAACCTCCGTATCCACAGCGACCCTGGCGGTAAAAGCGGCAGAGGAGGCCTTCGGCGGAAGCCTGGAGGGAAAAAACGTCATGGTTATCGGCGGTACCGGACAGATTGGTGGTATCGTGCTGAAGAACCTGTACAGTCTGAAGGGGCTGCGGATCTACAGTACCCTCCGCAATGTGACCCTGACCCATGACGCCCACAGAAAGAGCGAGTCCGATACGGTGATTGATTATAAGGAGCGCTACGATTATATCGACGACATGGACGTCATCATCAGCGCCACGGCCAGCCCCCATTATACGCTGACCGGAACGAAGGTGAAGGAGCGTCTGCGGACGGATAAGACGAGAGTCTTTGTGGATCTGGCGGTTCCGGTGGATATCGAGGAAAGTATTGCGGAATTCCCCCATACCTTTTTCTACAATATGGACGACTTCACAGAGTTAGCGGAAGCTAACAATCGGGCGAAGAAGGAAGCGGTTCAGCAGGCGGGAGAGATTCTGGAGGAATACGAAGAGGATTTCATGTGCTGGATGATTTTCCAGCAGGCGGTACCGAAGCTTCAGGAGGTAAAGCAGTGGATGGAGGAGGAAGCAGAGAAAAAGGGCTTCGGAAAAGCCATCGACAAGCTGTTTTACCGGATTCGGGAGAACGCGGATCCGGAGGAGCTGGAGGCCTTTGTAAACTGCCTCCGGGAGCCGGAAAAATAAATGTTTATCACAGAAAATGGAGAATACAATGGGAAAATTATATGTGGTGGGCTTCGGCCCCGGCGGTTACGAGCATATGACTGCCAAATGTATCGAGGTTATCAATCATGCGGATATTATTACCGGCTATACCACCTATGTGGATATGCTGAAGGAGTTCTTCCCGGATAAGAATTATCTGGCGACTCCCATGATGCAGGAGGTAAAGCGCTGCCGTATGGCGGTAGAGGAAGCCATGAAGGATCAGACCGTGGCTATGGTCAGCTCCGGAGACAGTGGTATCTACGGCATGGCGGGTATCATTTACCAGGTGGCAGAGGAAATGAACGCGGACATCGAGATTGAGACGGTGCCTGGCGTGACCGCGGCCAGCGCGGCAGCCTCTGTTCTGGGCGCGCCCCTGATGCATGATTTTGCGGTGATCAGCTTAAGCGATCTGATGACGCCCCTGGATCTGATTATGAAGCGCGTGGACTGC
>CAKRTY010000334.1 GCA_934402125.1 uncultured Anaerosacchariphilus sp.
GCGTCTCGCTGAGCACTTCCAGATTATTCTTATATAATTTATTCAGAATTGCCGTCATGTCATCCTGTACGCCTATTGTATTGATCGTATCAGGCGCTTCATGATTCGCAATGGTAAACGCTTCTTTCAAAGTGGTATATCCGTCATATCCCAACCGTCTGCAGAACCTTACAATGGAAGCCTCGCTTGTACCAGATTCTCTTGAAATCTGTGCGAGCGTCATTCTTTCAATTGCCTCCGGGTTCTCCGCAAGGGCTTCTGCAATCCGTCGTTCCGCTCTTGGCAGTGATGGTATAAGTCTTGCAATTTTTTCTAATATCTCATGCATTATCATCCCTGCTTTCTTTCCCTTTGCTTGACTTTATTTTAATTTGTACTTCAAATGAAGTAAATATCGGATAGATTTTTCTACTTTTCATTTCATTCGCCTTTCACTTTCCCCCTTATTTTCGTTTTCTATTTTGTGCATTTTTCACAATTTTTCTCATTTTTCATTTCATAATGAAGTGTTTATTTGCATATCCACTTCATTTTATATCCATTTATTTCCACATTGCCTTTCCATTCTTTTTTATTTCTGAAGTATAAGGAACTTGTTTTTTCATTTTTCACACATTATTATCTGCTATTTTAAAATTATATTGTATTTTATCAGTTTTTTAATCATAATATCGGTACACAGAAAAAGGAGTATGCTCGAATTCACTTCGCAGCATACTCCTTTTCCACATTTTCACTTCAAAATTACTTCTTTTATCCTCTGTAATAGTTAATCAGACAGCCCTTCAGAATGATCTCTCGTTCATCATCGGTCAGTCCGCCCAGCTTCAGGGTAATCTCACGGTCCTTCTCGCCGTTCACGTATACGGGAATCTCGGTTTTCTTCTCTTCCACTGCCTTGCGGATCTCCGGAATAAAGAGGAAGTCTCCCTTTGCAAAGGGAAGGGTTCCCTCGTCAATCAGGAAGGGCAGCATACCCCAGTTGATCAGGTTGGAGCGGTAACGCTTGGTGGCGTAAGAGTTGGCGATATTCGCCCAGCCGCCCAGTACCTTCTGGCAGGAAGCCGCCTGCTCTCTGGCGGATCCGTCGCCGGGCTTCACCGCAAAGATGGTGCTGCCTACGCCCACGTTGGTCTTGTCCACACCCGGATACCACGCGTTCAGATTCTGGAACACCGGTTTCAGCTCCGGTACTGCCTCTGCAGGACAATCCCCTGCTTCGATGGCCTTCTCGGCTTTCTGAATCTCCTTGGCCAGGCCTACATAAGCCGGATCCTTCCGGGACAGGGTGAACTCTGCCAGACCCAGCGGGTTGGAGCGGTAAGAGGAGGTCTCGCCGGAGGGAATCAGCTCGTCTGTAGTGGTGACCGGATCGTGAATCTCCGATACCACCTTCAGAATCAGATGCTCCGCCAGGGCCGGCATAGCGGGCCAGTCCTTGATATTCGGGCCAAACTTGATCTCTACGCTCGGATCTGCCACGCCCTTGCTGTCAAAGACGCGGTTCTCGTAAATCTTGCTGTCAAAGAAGTAATGCGGGCTGCTGAAGTCCACGTCCATCTCGGTGGCTGCGGTCAGGTAACCCTTGTTGGCTGCGGTAGCAGCGATGGAACGGGCGTCCATCAGCGCCACAGACGCAATCTGGCCGCTCTGGAGCTTGGAGCCCTCCCGGTTCGGGAAGTTCCGGGTGGAGTGACGGATACTGAAGCCGTTGTTGGACGGGGTATCGCCTGCGCCGAAGCAGGGGCCGCAGAAGGCTGTCTTCAGTACTGCTCCGGTCTCCATCAGCGCAGCAGCAGATCCATTTTTTACCAGTTCCATGTAAATCGGCATACTTGCCGGATATACGCTTAAGGTAAATTCATCCGGGCCGATGCTTGCGCCCTTTAAGATATCCGCTGCCGCGCAGATATTTTCAAAGCCGCCGCCTGCACAGCCTGCAATGATTCCCTGATCCACGTAAAGCTTTCCGTCGCGGATCTTGTCCGTCAGCCGGTAATCCACCGCGCCGCCCAGGGATACCAGGGCTTTCTTCTCCACATCCCGCAGGATATCCCCCAGGTTTGCCTTTACCTCCTCGATGGTATAGACATTACT
>CAKRTY010000335.1 GCA_934402125.1 uncultured Anaerosacchariphilus sp.
GTGTTGTATCGAGCGTCCGGCCAGATTCATATCTCCGGCAGAGGCGGTGCACGGAGCTGCCGGTTTTCTGGAGGAAGGCGATGCGATGCTTTTTCTATCCAGGGGAGGGAAGACAGGAGAACTCCTCCCGATTCTGGACATCTGCAAAAAAAAGAAGGTTCATGTGATTACCGTAACAGAAAATCCACAGTCGCCCCTTGCCCAAAATGCGGATGCTGTCCTGAAAATGCATATTACCCGGGAGACGGACAGATATAACAGTCAGGGAACTACCAGTACCACGGCAGCAATGGTGATTTTTCATGCATTGCAGGCTGCGCTGATAGAAGAAACCGGTTTCCAGAATGAGAGCTTTGCTCTGATTCATCCGGGGGGAGCTATGGGAGAAAAACTAAAGAAAGAATTTGAAGTACATTAATATCAAGAAAGCAGGCTGCTTACAATATATGTAAAACAGCCTGCTTTTATAGTTATTTAGCCCTCTTCTGTATGCACCCGCGGCAGCGTAAAGATAAACTCCGTTCCCACGCCCTCTGTGGAAATGGCGTTGATGTGCTCGCCGTGGGAGTTAATAATTTCTTTCACGATGGACAGTCCCAGACCGGTTCCCTTTTTATCCTTTCCCCGGGAGGAGTCGGTCTTGTAGAAGCGTTCCCAGATTTTCTTCATGCTGTCCCTGGGAATGCCGACGCCCTGATCCTTTACCGAGATAAATACTTTTTCGTGCCGCAGGGTTGTCTCGATGGTGATGACAGAATTGTCCGGACTGAATTTGATGGCGTTGTCCAGAAGGTTGTACATAACCTGCTGAATTTTGCCCATGTCTGCGGACACAAACTGCTGTCTGGCGTCAAAAAGCAGCTCCATGGAGATGTGGCGGGCTGTACAGCGGCCCTCGAAGGAGGCTACCGTATCCTTGATGACGGCGTTGATATCGAAATCGGTGATATCCAGCCGGTTTTTCTTGGTGTCGAAGGAATTTAAGGTCAGAAGACCGCTGGTCAGCTTGTTCAGGCGCTCCGTTTCCATCAGAACGATACGCAGGTATTTCTCCTGCATTTCCGGCGGAATGGTACCGTCCAGAATCGCCTCCACGTAGCCCTTGATGGAGGTCAGGGGAGAGCGGAAATCGTGGGAAATATTAGCCACAAACTTTTTCTGGTATTCATCGGTTTCGCCCAGCTCATGGGCCATATAATTCAGCGTAGCGGCCAGCTGGCCGATCTCATCTTCCCCGTAAATCTGCAATGCGTAAGAAAAATTTCCCTCGGCGTACTGCCTGGCTGCTGCCGTGATCTTCAGCAGGGGCCGGTATACGGTAAAGGTAAAGACGCCCAGCACCAGCAGGGAAAATACAAAGATAAAAAGCAGGGTCAGGTAGGTGATATTGAGAAGCGAGTCCCTTTCCCGGGTCAGCTCTGACATGGGAAGGTGAATCAGGACATACCCCCGGGGCTTGAAATTGTAGGTAATGGGCGCGGCGACGGTGAGGGTGTCTTCCCGGAACATGCCGTAGAAATCGCCGATCATATAGTAGGTGCTTCCCATATCCGTGGGATCGAACTCCTCAATGACCGTGGAGGATTCGCCGGAATATCCGGCGGCGGAATTCACCAGTACGGTACCGTCTGCGTTGAGCAGCCAGATATCCGCGCCCAGGTAGGTATCCAGAGCCTGGAAATGGGAATGGATCGTACTTAAGGAGCGGGAATCTGCGGAATCCGAATAATAATTCCGTACAAAATTAGAGGAAATATAGTTGGCCTCCCGGTACAGATCCTCCGCCTCATTTTTCGTCAGATAGTCCAGTGTCAGCTGGGAACTGAATACCGCGATGGTGAAGAAGCTTAAAAAGCCAAAAATTAGATAGGCCAGTATGAATTTCAGATACAGGGAGTGCTTCATAGTTCTTATCCTTTGACGTCGAATTTATAACCAATGCCCCAGACGGTAGTCAGGCTCCAGGTGGGGTGATCCTTAATCTTTTCCCGGAGACGCTTGATATGTACGTCCACGGTCCGGGTATCGCCGATATACTCATAACCCCAGATATGATCGAGAAGCTGCTCCCGGGTAAATACCT
>CAKRTY010000336.1 GCA_934402125.1 uncultured Anaerosacchariphilus sp.
CTTTTCTGTTTTTCGGCATGGGAACGTGCCGGGACACAGTCTTACAGCTGGGCGAGGAGGAATTATTATGGACAACATTGATTTGAGTATCTTGAAATGTCTCAGGGAAAATTCCCGTCAGACGGCGTCAACCATCAGTCAGACCATTAATCTGTCCGTATCGGCGGTCATCGAGCGGATCCGGAAGATGGAAGCAAAGGGCGTGATTCAGAAGTATACGGTGCTGCTGGACGAGAAGCAGCTGGGCAACGACCTAACGGTCTTTATATCCGTACGTCTGGAGCATCCCAAATACGGAAAGGAATTTGCGGAGGCAGCCGCCCGGCATGGAAATGTGTCCGAGTGCTATTATATCGCTGGGGACGTGGATTATCTGCTGAAGGTTGTGACAGATTCTTCCAGAAGCCTGGAGGTGATTCATCAGGATATCAAGGAAATGCCCGGCGTGTCCTGGACCAAAACCCTATATGTACTATCAACCATCAAAAACGACGTATCCGTCCTGCCCGGGGAGCTTTAATCCCGGGCGGGATTTTTTATGTAATGAGTGGGATTCTAATTCAATTCTTTTTCACTTTAGAGGAAAGACTTGACACTTTGGGAAAGTTGGAATATGCTCATAGAACGGGCATCTATATTCAGAAAAAGGAAAGAGGAATTTGCCGTGAGAGAAATCAAAGCAGGCGAGTACTATCGCCATTTTAAAGGCGGCCAGTATCAGGTGACAGCCATTGCGCGGGACGCGAATACGGAAGAAAAGGTGGTGGTATACCAGGCGCTTTACGGAGAGGAAGAATTCTGGGTGCGCCCCTACGAAGAGTTTGCAAGCGAAGTGGACAGGGAGAAGTATCCGGACGCAGAGCAGACCTGGCGCTTTGAGAAAATCGAAGAACCACAGCAGATGAATCCGTTGCTGCTCCGCTTCCTGGATGCAGAGAGCTACCGGGACAAGCTGGAGCTGTTTCAGGCGTGGGAGGCCTATGCGGACGAGCAGCTGCTGGAGAGTATCGCGGTTTCTCTGGACATTACACTGGGTCATGGATCCGTAAAGGAGAAATACAGGGAGATTCTGAACTGTCTGAAAACCATGGAGCATTTTGAGACAGATCGGTTTCGTTAAGAGGGAGAGGAAGAAATGGATATTGTAATCATCGGGGACGGAAAAGTGGGCCATAAGCTCGCCATGCAGCTGTCCGGTGAAAAATACAATGTGACACTGATTGAAAAAAACGAGAGAAAGATAAAGGACGCGATCAATGAGATGGACGTCTCCTGCGTGGTGGGAGACGGAGCAAGCGCGGACGTCCAGCGTAAGGCAGATGTGCCCGGGGCCGATCTGGTGATTGCCTGCGCTTCCACAGACGAGATGAATCTGTTCTGCTGTCTGCTGGCGAGAAAGCTGGGAGCCAAGCAGACCATCGCCCGTGTGCGGAATCCGATTTATTATAATCAGATCGATTTGCTGAAGGAAGATCTGAAGCTGAGTATGGCGGTAAATCCGGAGCGGGCCCTGGCGGGGGAGATATCCCGGGTTCTGATCTTCCCGTCTGCGGCGAAGCTCGAGACCTTCGTAAAGGGCCGGGTCGAGCTGGTGGAGGTGACATATCCGTCCCACAGCTCCATCGACGGTCTTTCTTTAAGCGAGTTATATAAAAAGCATCAGATCAAAATGCTGGTCTGCGCGGTGCAGCGGGACGGGGAGGTCTATATTCCCGATGGTAACTTTGTGCCTCAGCCAGGCGACAAGATCAACATCACAGCTTCCCATCCGGAGATTGAGAAGTTCCTGAAGCTTACCAAGGGTATCATCAGCAAGGCTAAAAATGTCATGATCTGCGGCGGCGGCCGGGTGGCCTATTATCTGGGCAGCCAGCTTCTGGAGCTGGGTATGCAGGTCAAGATTATAGAGGTGGACGAGAAGCGCTGCATGGAGCTGTGCGATCTGCTTCCCAAAGCGACGATTATCCATGGCAATGCCACCGATCACGAGCTTCTGGAGGAGGAAGGAATCTCCAAGGCAGACGCCTTTGTAACCCTGACCGGTATGGATGAGGAAAATATCATCATGTCCA
>CAKRTY010000337.1 GCA_934402125.1 uncultured Anaerosacchariphilus sp.
ATATTCCGGAAATCATTGAACATTACCACCAGCATCAGGGCCATCAGAAGCATCAGGCCCACAAAATGAACCATGCCTTCCTTCTCCGGATCGATCCGCTTGCCCCGGCGCAGTACCTCCAGCAGGAGAAATACCAGCCGTCCGCCGTCCAGGGCCGGAATCGGAAGCAGATTCATCACGCCCAGATTGGCTGACAGGAGAATTGAAATATTCAGCATATTCAGCCATACGTAAAAGCCGCCGTCCTCCCGGCTGGCCTCATAGGTATTTCCAATGGTATTCACGATACCCACCGGACCTGAGATATCGTCGGCGCTGACCTGTCCGCCAAACATCATTTCCAGGCTCTTCAGGGTGGTGCCGACCCAGTACTTCACCTCATAGGCGCTGTAATATACTGTCTGGAAAATATTTCCTTTCGTCCGGACGCCGGATCCCTGAAAGCCCAGCAGATAGGTACCGTTTTCGCTCTGCTTCGGCTCCAGCGTCACTGCATGGCGTTCGCCGTCCCGCTCATAGACAAGATTCACCGTCTCGCCCTGATGGGTCTGTACATAGAAGCTGACCTCCCGGTATACGTGAATATGCGACCGGTTCATCTGTACAATCCGATCCCCCGGCTGCATACCGGCTTCCGCCGCCGGATAACCTTCCATGACCTTCACCACGTCCGGTGCGTCGTAGCCGATACTTCCCACGATAAACAGCGCCATAAAAAAGGCCAGGATAAAATTGAAAATGGGTCCTGCCGCCACCACGGAAATCCGGGTCCAGACGGATTTGCTGCCAAAGGAATTTTCTTCGTCGCTCTCCCCGTCCTCGCCCACCATCATGCAGGAGCCGCCAAAGGGCAGAAGCTTCACCGAATAACGGGTCTCGCCGATCTGCTTACTGAATAGCCTGGGTCCCATACCCAGGGAAAATTCCGTAACGCCGATCCCGCCCCGCTTGGCCAGCAGGAAATGACCGAACTCATGGAACAGCACGATCAGGCTGAATATCAGAAGCGCAAGTATGATTTTCAACTTACCACCTGCTTTCGATAAATTCGTACACCGCCTGCTCCGTAGCGAGAATTTCTTCCACCGACGGGTTGGCCTTTACCTTATGCTGCTCCATACAGGTTCCGATGATCTCCGGAATCTGCAGATACGCGATTTTACGATCCAGGAATTTGGCTACCGCCCGCTCGTTGGCCGCATTGTATACCGTAGGCATGGAGCCGCCCGCAGCCGCCGCGTCAAAGGCAAGCCGAAGTCCCGCGAAGGTCTCCATATCCGGTTTTTCAAAGGTAATCTCTGTCAATTTCCAGAAATCCAGCCGCTCGCCCGGAAGGTAGCGCCGCTCCGGATAATAAAGCGCGTACTGAATCGGCAGCTTCATATCCGGCGTGCCCAGCTGCGCAATCACCGCGCCGTCCACGAATTCCACCATGGAATGAATGATACTCTTGGGCTGCACCACGATCTGGATATTCTCCGGCTCCACGCCGAACAGCCATTTGGCCTCCATCATCTCCAGTCCCTTGTTGACCAGGGTAGAGGAATCGATGGTGATTTTCCGGCCCATGGCCCAGTTGGGATGCTTCAGGGCGTCTTCCACCTGGATATTCTTCAGATCCTCCAGCTTCCTGCCCCGGAAGGGTCCGCCGGAAGCAGTCAGAAGAATCTTCTTCAGCTGGCTGCGGTTTTCTCCGTTCAGGCACTGGAAAATAGCGCTGTGCTCGCTGTCCACCGGAAGAATCTTCACGCCGGTCTCCTGTGCCAGTGGTATAATAATATGCCCGGCCGTCACCAATGTTTCCTTATTGGCCAGGGCAATGTCTTTTCCTGCTTTCATGGCCGCAATTGTAGGAACAATTCCTATCATTCCCACGATAGCCGTCACCACAATCTCCGCTTCCGGGTGTGTGCAGACCTCGATGAGGCCGTCCATGCCGGATACTATCTTTACGTCCAGATCCTTTACCGCCGCCCGCAGCTCCTTTGCTTTCTCCTCTGTCCAGACTGCCGCCAGCCGGGGACGGAACTCCCGGATCTGCTCCTCCAGCTTCTTTATGT
>CAKRTY010000338.1 GCA_934402125.1 uncultured Anaerosacchariphilus sp.
GAGCTGGGTAAGATCATCTGTGACGCCTACTATGCGGGCTGTGAAGAGGTGGGAACCCAGGACAATACAACGCTGTCTCTGACCGATTTATCGAAGGTGGGTCCGCTTCTGGATGCTTATGAGACTTTCGGTGCGGAGGCTCTGTCTGCGGCCTGTGCGGATCCGGCCTTTTTCTCCCGGTTTGCCCGGGCAGCCGCGCAGAGTGAGAATTACGGCGGCAATACCAGGGAACAGGGATACACGAACATGGTGGATCTGGGACATATAGCCCGTCAGAGCGTCGATATGCTGGATTCAGCCCAGAGTGTACTGGACGCCCTGGATAATTGCGTGCTCTACCAGGTAGGCGGTCCGTACCGGAGCGAGGCTACCGGCCTGTCCTGTTACTATTCCTACAATGGCGACGTGGAGGATTTTAGCGGATATGCGGATATCGGAGCAGGACTGGCGTTTAAATATTTCTACGCTTATGAGCTGACCGGTGAGTTGGACGATTCCGGAATGGAATACATTGCGGATATGGATTTTACGGAGCTTCCGAACGTAGAGAACCTGTTGAGTACGGATTGGGACGGGAAACCTCTGGATGTGAATGAGGATGGCGTATCCTATCTGACGCTGGGGCCGAAGGCCAACGATATCCTGGCCGGAATCGGATTTTCTCTCTACTATGTGGACGAGGAAAACGATATCATGCTGCTTCTGGGTACGGATAATGATATGAACGCAGATTGGGATAAGGGTATCTTTTACGATAATTTCCGCGGCGTCTGGGGAAGTATCGACGGAAACCTGGCTTATATGGAACTGAGTTATGAAAGCGAGGATTATAACCTGTATGCAGTACCGGTTCTTCTGAACGGCGATTCCTATAACTTACAGGTGGTATATGACTTTAATACCGAAGAGTGGAGTATCCTGGGCGCCCGTCAGGGCATTGATGAGAGCGGTATGGCCGATAAGGAACTGCGGCTTCTGGAGGAAGGTGATGAGATCACAACCATCTGGTATGCAGCAACCGCAACCGGTGCTGATGATTTTGCAGCTTACACCGCCGAGACCTTCACAGGGACTGCAGATACCAGCTTTGATGAGATGGAACTTCCGGATGGAAGCTATTCCATGGTATACGAGATGCGTGACGCCATGGATAATTACGCATACTCTGATGCTGTGATCTTTGACTGCGCAGACGGTGAGATTCAGACAACGGTATTTACAGAATAGAATACTGACATGTGAGCAGATACAAAAGCAGATATTTGCTTTAAGTCCTCCTTTCAGGGCAGCCTTGTGGCTGCCCTATTTTTATGCGCATTACATTGCTGTATGGTTACTATGTATCGTAAAACAATAAAAATATATTGACAAATAAAATAAGGACAAGTATACTGAAGCCACAATAAGGAAAAAGGAGAAGAAAAATGGAACAGCGTACATTGGTAAAATGGTTGAAGATACTGGTATTATTTGCAGCGGTCTGTGGACTGGGACTGGCAGGAGGTGTGCTGCCACTGGCAGGCCAGTGGCTGGTGGAGAGCTATCCAGAATTTTCCTATTGCTTCTGGCCGTGGCTCATCTTTCTGTGGGTTTTGTCGATTCCTTGCTTTCTGGCTCTGTATCTGGCGTGGAAGATATTTGGAAATATTGAAAAGGATCATGCATTTACTACGGAAAATGCGGAGTATATGGGACGTATCTCCTTTCTGGCGGCAGCGGATGCTGTGGTGCTTCTGGTGGGAAATGTGTTGTTCTGGCTGATTGGTATGAATCATCCAGGAATATTGCTTTTGTGCTTTGTGGTCACGTTGATCGGTATTGGATTTTCTGTAGCGGCAGCAGCATTGTCTCATCTCATTCGGAAAGCGGCTGATCTGCAGGATCAGAGCGACTGGACCATCTAGGAGGGCGAACATATGTCGATCATTATCAATATAGATGTCATGCTTGCAAAGCGGAAAATGAGCGTTACAGAGCTATCTGAACGGGTTGGGATCACCATGGCGACTATTTCCATATTAAAAAATGGAAAGGCCAAGGCAATCAAGCTGAGTACCTT
>CAKRTY010000339.1 GCA_934402125.1 uncultured Anaerosacchariphilus sp.
GGCGTAGAGAATGTTGCAGGGAAGAATCAGGTTGACCAGAAGATTGGTCAGGCTTTTCCGCCCCTCCGCTGTCACAATTCCTTTTTTTCTGATAAAGACGCCCACCAGGAGCATTACAAACATCATACCCTGCATGGTCAGCAGGCTTTTCATATCCACCATTGCGTTTTCCTCTTTTGCTGTCTGATTTTTATATAGAACTTTCTTTTTTCGCTTTAAAAATGATGTGGCTGATCCTTCTGCACTTCCAGAATCGCCGCCGGAATCCGCGTCGCCAGATCCGAGGGCAGCATACCGTACTCGCCCAGGTCTGTCCGGGCCAGGTCTCCGGCCAGACCGTGAAGATAGACGGCCAGGGCGGTGATCCCGCCCGCTTCTGATATTCCTGCTTTGGAAAATCGCGCTTTATCCGTATCTGCTCCAGCACTCCGCTTAGACGCCATAAGCTGTCCCAGCAAGCCCAGTATCATACCGCCCAGCACATCGCCGCTTCCGCCCTTGGCCATCCCATTATTTCCGGTAGGATTCACATAGCAGCTTCCGTCCGGCAGCGCAGTCACAGTCCCCGGTCCCTTCAGCACCAGAATACAGCCGTATTCCTTTGCAAAATCTAGCGCCGCCGCTTCCCGTCCGGATGTCAAATCGCCGCCCAGATAGCGAAATTCTCCTTCATGGGGCGTCAGAATCGTAAGCAGTCCCCTCTCCGCCCGCTTTTGCAGGATCTCCTTTCGGTCTTTGATGGCGTACAGTCCGTCTGCGTCCAGGACCAGCGGCGTCTCTGTTTCTTCCATTATTTTACCTATCATTTTGGAAAGCTCCGGAGAGCGTCCCAGGCCTGGACCCAGAAGTCCCACGTCGCAGCTGTTTAACCGCTCCAGAATCTGGAAAAACGCATCCTTGGATATCCGTTCCCGGCTCGCAGGCAGCGGCGAGGGCATCACCTCCAGGCAATGAGACGCCACGATTCCGTAAATGGGCTCCGGCACTCCCAGAAAGACCAGACCGCTGCCACTGCGGGCAGCGCCGTAGGACGCCAGCACCGGAGCGCCTGTAAAGCCCACACTTCCGCCTGTAATGCTGACCCGTCCAAAATCACCCTTGTGACCGTCCGGGTTCCGTGCCGGAAGAAGCTTTGCTGCCAGTTCCTTTGTAAAATTCTGCTTTTCCATACGCCCACCGCCTTTTTCCCAAAAAATCTGTATCCATTGTAGCACAAAAAAGCCAGGCTGTGAACGCTTCTTCCCGACCGGCTTTGTATGAAATCCAAAACACAGGAAACTTTCAGCAAAAAGGACTCTCCTCCCGGAAAGCCCTTTCTGCCGTTCTTCTATTCTGTTTCCTTTAAATCGTCGCAATATCAATGAGGCTTAAGGTCTTCACGTCCGTATTCTCCAGACTGGTTACCAGAGCCTTGGCGGTATCGATGGCAGTCAGCACATTGACACCTGTTTCAATGGCGTTCCGGCGGATAACAAAGCCGTCATGGCTGTGATCCACACCCTGGGAGGGCGTGTCGATAATCAGGTCAATCTTATGGCCCAGAATCAGATCCAGAATATTGGGGGACTCCTGCTCCAGCTTTCTGGTCAGGCGCACGGAGACGTCTGCCTCCATGAGCGCTCTTGCGGTGCCCTTGGTGGCGTAGATACAGTAGCCCAGCGCCTCAAAACGCTTCGCAATCTCCACTGCTTCTTCCTTATCCTCGTCCCGGACGGTCATAATCATATTTTTATGCTTGGGCAGACGGATGCCTGCGCCCAGGAAGGCCTTGTAAAGGGCCTCGTTGAAGGTTTTGGCAATACCCAGACACTCGCCGGTGGATTTCATCTCCGGTCCTAGGCTGATGTCCGCACCATGGATCTTCTCAAAAGAGAATACTGGCATTTTCACCGCGTAGTAATCTGCCTCCGGCTGAAGACCCGGCTGATAGCCCAGATCCTTAATCTTATAACCCAGAATCACCTTGGTAGCCAGCGGCACAATCGGAATACCGGTTACCTTGCTGATATAAGGAACCGTACGGCTGGAACGGGGATTTACCTCGATCACGTACACCT
>CAKRTY010000340.1 GCA_934402125.1 uncultured Anaerosacchariphilus sp.
AGGAGAATACCACCAGAAACACGCTGACAATCACAATCACGATACTGGAAACCGGAATCACAAAGCTAGTATCCAGGCTTCCCGCAGCGACCCGGTAAATGGCCCAGGTCACCAGCACCGACACGGGCAGTCCATAAAGGAGCGCCCGGACGCCGTACAATAGACACTCATAGCTCAGCATCCGGTTCATTTCCCCGGGCGTCATGCCCACAGAGGACAGCACCGCGAATTCCCTTCGCCGCAGCAAAAAGCCGGTGGAAATCGTGTTAAAGACATTGGCTGCCGCAATCAGGGAAATCAGGATAATAAAGCCATAGGCAAAAATGTCCACGGTCAGCAGCACATTTCTCCTGCTCTGAACCTCCCGGGTCACGTCATTCACATAATAGTACTCTCCCGGGTCCGCAGAACTCTGCTCCAACAGCTTCTCTGCCGCCTCCGCCACCTGCTGATGCTTCCCGCTCTTCAGATAAATACAGTTCCGGGGCAGGCAGTCCCCCGCTCTGTCCCCAAGCAGCGACCAAAGCTGGCTTTCCGACACAATGATACCGGGAGAAGTCTGCCCTGCCATACAATTCATGGGACTCTGTTCCACTGAAACCGCCAGGTATCCCTTTCCCATAATCTTGTCGGCTTCCTGCTCCACATACGTGTCAGACGCCTTTTTTGCCTCGTTTAAGGCTTTGTAATCTGTAAATGCCAGGGAAACAGGTTCTCCCTCTTTCAGGACCTCTGCCTTTTCATAACGTCCTGTTCCGCCGTTATAGCCGGCCGTTTCATTTATAACGACCAGCGGCACCAGCCCTTCCTCTGTCTCCGGAACCGGTATTCCTTCCGTCAGAAGCCAGGTTTCATAATCTGTATCTGACAGTACCAGGACCCTGCTCTGGAGATGAAGATATCCTTCCCCGTCTGTCTCTGCTTCCGGACACAACGCCCGGAATTCTTCCAGAAGCTGCTCTGGCTTCGCCAGGATCTCCGGATAGCATTCCCGGACACACAAAGCGCTTTCCACGCCGTCAAGCTTCTCTATCCTCTGCTGAAGCTCCGGATCCCGGACGCCGTACACAGACAGGTCATACGCAGGAATATCATTCACATCTAAGGCACTTTTCTTTATATAGTAGGAAAAAGAGCTGGCAGACACAAATAAGACGATACTGATAGACAGCGACAGCACCGTGGTCCGGTATTTCCGCCGTTCTCTGGCAAAATGCCGTCCCGCAAGCAAGGCAGGAAAGCCAAACAGTCTTTTGCCGGAACGCCCCTTCCTTTGCCAGCCTTCCTGCTCCCGCCCGGGCAGCCGGATATCCCGGGACAGCCGGATAGCCTCCATAGGGGAAAGCTTCGCCGCCCGTCCCGCCGGAAGCCAGGCGGAAATCAATACGGTAATGAGAGCCGCAGCTGCCGCAAGCGCAATCGCAGGCCAGGACACGTGGAGTCCCATGGCTATCTTACCGGAATACAGATACTGGAAGGATCCGGATGTCACCCGCAGGGTCACGCCGATTCCCCCAATGCCCGCCAGAATTCCCAGGGGAATTCCGATACCGCTTAACAGCAGCGCCTCCCGGAACACCATGCCCCGAAGCTGCCGGGGCGTAGCCCCTATGGAAGCCAGGAGTCCAAACTGCTTTGTCCGGTCGCTGACGGAAATGGCAAGGGAATTGTATACCAGGGAAATACCTCCCGTCATAATCAGAAGAATCAATATCACAGACATTCCGTACAGGAACTTTAGATACGCCTGATTGGTAGAAATCCCCTGCATACGCAGAAGCTGGCTGTTGTAGGTAACCCCGTAATCTCCCAGATAACGGCTGGCAAATTCATAGACGTCTCTGCCCTTTCGAAGCCGGAAAAAGCTGTTGTACAGGCTGTCCGGCGCCGGATTCGGATCTTTTCCAGTAAAGCACAGGAAGCCGGCGCTGCTGTAGTCCGCTTCTTCCCCATAGCCAACCACCGTATAGGTGCGGGTCTCCCGCTTCTCCCAGGTCTCTGCCAGTTCACCTCGCTCCTCATTTTGGTATACAGGCGGGTTGATCTCACTGAGC
>CAKRTY010000341.1 GCA_934402125.1 uncultured Anaerosacchariphilus sp.
CGTCTACGCCGTGAGAGATATTTGCCTTGTCCAGCGCCGCTACAGCACCCTTTGCCATATCATCGTTCTCAGCATAAATAACATTGAACTTCTGGCCGGAATCAATCACAGACTGTACAATCTGCTGTGCCTTCTCTGCGTTCCACTCAGCGGTCTGCTGGGTTACCAGCTTCCAGTTGTCATTCGCAGCCACCTCTGCGTCCAGAGCACCGGTACGTCCCTGCTGAGCAGCAGAGCCCATCACACCCTGAATGTGAATGATATTGTACTCATCCAGTCCCTGATCCTTTAACCAGTTGACTGCTGTCTCGCCCTCTTTGTCCATATCGGATACGATGGAAGCCTCATACAGGCTCTCATCTGCGTCGATGGTACGGTCAAACAGAATTACGCGGATGCCTGCGTCCTGCGCGTCCTGAAGCACGCTGTCCCAGCCGGCTGTATCTGCCGCGGAGAGAAGCAGGTAGTCTACGCCATCCTGGATGAACTTCTGTGCTGCAGTAATCTGCTCATCATTCTTTAAGCTGTATGCAAAGGATGCCTCATAGCCGTTTTCCTCTGTGAACATAGCCTTCAAATCTTTATCATTGGCTGTACGGTAACCGGACTCATTCGGGTCATTGTTAATGATTCCTACCTTGATAAGCTCTCCGCTGTCGGCTGCCGGTGCCGCGTCCTCTGCAGTACCTTCGCTTTCTGTTACCGCGGTATCTGTCGCTGCGGTATCTGCCTTAGATCCGCATCCTGCCAGAACGCCTGCTACCATTGCTGTGCAAATTAATGCGCTCACGAGTTTTCTTTTCATCTTGTAAACCCTCCCTGTTTGATATTATTTCGTTCCTGCCATTTTCTCTGGCTGATGATGTTATCTTACCGAAAAACAGGAAAAAATAATACGGACTTCCTTCGGAAATAAGTTGGCTTTTTTACTAACCTTCCAAAGGCGTCCGTATAAGGTTTGTTTTCTTTCGAAAAAAGTTTATTTTTTTACGGCAGGTATGGTTACCGTCATTTCTGTACCCTCGCCGTAAGTACTTTTAATGGTAATTCCGTATTCCGGCCCATAATTCAAACGCATTCTCTGCGCCACATTCTGCAGGCCGAAACCGGAAGGATCGGTCGATTTGCTATTTTCTTCACGCTCCAGCTCTTTTGTTACCTTTAAAAGCTCTTCCTCTGTCATACCGCGGCCGTCATCCTCCACGGTAAATTTCAGGGCATTTTCTATCTCATCCAGCCGGCCTCTGACCCGGATATGTCCCAGTCCCCGTTTATTTTTTATCCCATGATACAGGGCATTTTCCACCAGCGGCTGCAGTGTCAGCTTCAGAATCGGATAATCATAAAGCTCCTCCGGAATATCAATGGAATATTCCAGAATATCCTGATACCGGAACTGCTGAATCTGCAGGTAACTGCGGATATGGGCTTCTTCCTCTTTGACACTGATAAAATCCCTGCCCTTACTTAAGGTCGTCCGAAAGAAATCCGACAGGGTTGTAACCATCATAACGACCTCTTCCTTTTTTCCGGCCTCTGCCAGCCAGATAATCGTATCCAGGGTATTGTACAGAAAATGAGGATTGATCTGAGCCTGTAAAAGCTTCAGCTCTGTAGCCCGAAGGTTCCGTTGTTCTATCCGGATATCCTCCACCAGGTTTCCAATTTTTTCCACCATCTGATTGAAGCTGTCATTCAGAACCGCTATCTCGCCCTCGCTGCGCTCTGACGCGCGCACGTTAAAATCTCCTCCTGCAGCTTTTGCCGTCACTTCGCAAAGCTCTGCAATCGGTTCTGTAATCCGCTGCATGATTTTCCGGCTGATGAAATACGCGCCGAACAGAATCAGGACAAATATCACGCTGCTCATACGGACAGCCTCGTCCACATCCGAGCGAATCCCCTCCCGGATGGTTTCCAGATGCGTGGTTTCATAATAGATATACTCCTGAATCTGCTCCTGAATCAGCTCTGTCAAAACCCGGATATTCAGGTCCAGGCTTTCCATATTTTTTTCGTAATTTCCACTGACTCTGGCATCTGTCTCTATC
>CAKRTY010000342.1 GCA_934402125.1 uncultured Anaerosacchariphilus sp.
TAAATTTTAAATGCTCAATTCTGATACTCATGCTTCAAAATACTCATTGGTGAATTCCCGCTCGGTTCTTCCTGAAATTACGCCGCACTCTACAAGGAAATCTGCCATCCGGTTCCATCTCTGGGCGTCAATTCTTCCCCAACGTCCTTCCTCGTCCAGAAGAATCGGCGCCAGATGCTTCTGACTGCGGATCAGCAGAGACTCTGTCGCGTCTGCCGGCAGCATATCGCGTACCTCCATCACGGTCTCTTCCGGATGCGCAGCTACCTCACGGTAAGCCCGATCTACAACCTTCAGGAAACGGCGGACTGCATCCGGTCTGTCGCGCAGGACTTCCTCGGAAGCTGCCATGGCCGGTGCGCAGAAATCAAAGATAGGATCCACATCTCCCAGATTGAAATAATTGATTTCCTTGTCTGCCTCCAACAATACCTGATTTTCCCAGTTCTCATAAACCCAGGTGGCGTCTGCTACATTTCCCAGAGTCGCTACGATATCTCCCACATCCAGATTTACCAGATTAATCTTGTCATAATCACCACCGTCTGCCTCTACCACGCGGCGAATCGCTGCATGGAACCAGGCCGGGGTCCAATGGGTCAGACGTTTTCCCTCCAGCTCTCTGGGGCGGGTAATCCCCGCTTCCTTCAGAGATACAATACCGGAATCACACTTCTGGGTCATAACCGCGATACCGGTCAGATTGATTCCCCGCTCCCGGAATTCCAGCATGGAAATCTCCGGTCCGCAGACGAAATCGCCTCCGTGAAGCTCCATCTCTCCGTGTACCTCACCGAAGATCTCCACATCCAGATCGGCCTCCTGAAACCAGCCTCTCTTCTGAGCCAGCAGATAACCCGTATGGTTCGTATTCGGGAACCAGTCCAGAACAAGCTTTAACTTATCCATTTTAATCCTCCTCGTCATATACCTTGCCAATCTTAGCCTTCGCGCCGATGGCATAGCTCTTTACTACACCGGTCTTTGCCAGTCCGTCACCTGCCAGCTTACAGATCACGCCGGAGAATACAATGGCGCTCACGAAGCGTACAGCCAGCTGGGCAATCAGAAGTCCCGGAGCCAGTGCAATATAGTTCAGATAATACAGCTCATAGCAGAAAATAAAGCTTGCGGAAAATACGCCTGCCAGGGACATGCTTGCCAGATCCCATTTCTTATAGCGGAATAAGGCGAAAGCAAGCTCTGCGCCCGCACCCTGAATCACTCCGGTCAGAACTACGGTTACACCGCCGGAGTTGCCCATCAGAAGCTCTACCGCAGAAGCCAGCACCTCTGTTACCAGCGCTACGCCGGGCTTCCGGATAATGTAGGCTGCCAGGGTAGCCGCCATAAACCATACACCGTAGACAATCTCAAAGGAAAAATTGGAAAATCCTGTAGGCGCAAGTACGGTGGAAAGTACGACTCCTCCGTCAAAAACCGCCAGATATACGGCTGAAAATACGACTCCAAGAATCGCCATCATAATGATGTCCTTTAATTCCCATTTTTTTGTTGTCATGTTACTTTTCCTCCTGAAAGTATGTTTTTTCACTGAACCTTTAGAAGTCTGGGCAAATAAAATAGAATCCTGCTCCGGAGGGCTTTTTGCTCTATAGGAATCATAGCTTTCGCCTTTAAACGTAACTTGGTGTTTCCTATAGAGTAAAAAAAGCGCTGCGGTCTTCGCCGGGCGCTCGTTTGCTCAATTATTACAAATACACTCCCTACAATGGCATTATCCAACAGGTTCATCGGGTCATGGACAGTTCCAGTCCAAATCTCAGCCAGCTTCTGCCAGCACCCCATTGCTTGTTGTTCAGTTTTCCCATAAAGTATAGCATGGTCCGTGGAAAATTGCAAGGAGTTCTTAGCCTGGAGCATGCGTCCCGGTTCGAATCTTCCGCTTCAAAGCAAATACCCCGCGGCAGGTTCAATCCTGCCGCGGGGCTCCTGTTTTTGCTGACGAATTACATCATTCCGCCCATGCCGCCGCCTGCGGGCATTGCGGGTGTTTCTTCCTTAATGTTTGCTACACAGCTCTCT
>CAKRTY010000343.1 GCA_934402125.1 uncultured Anaerosacchariphilus sp.
GTCAGCGCGTCCACGATGATTGCGATACCGTTGGGACCATATCCCTCATAGGATACGTACTCGTAATTTACGGCATTGGCATTGCCGGCCGCTTTCTTAATACCGCGGTCGATGGTATCGTTGGGCATATTGGCTGCTTTTGCCTTGGCAATCACGTCGCGCAGTCTGCTGTTGTTATTGGGATCTGCGCCGCCTTCTTTTACAGCGACCGCAATCTCACGGCCGATGATGGTAAAAATCTTTCCCTTTGCCGCATCGTTCTTCTCTTTTTTATGCTTAATATTCGCAAATTTTGAATGTCCTGACATATATAAACACTCCTATTCTTCCTGTTCTGTACTTTTTCGCCTCCGGTTCTGTCAGTTCCCGGCAGACGCTTCTTTTTATTGTAGCACTATTTTTTTAGAATGGCAAGTCTTATGTATCCAACTCCAGACTTACCCGCAAGGCCTCGTTGACCCGTTCGAGGGCTCCCTCATCCAGATGACAGATTTTCTCCCGGAGACGCTGCTTGTCAATCGTCCGCAACTGTTCCAGAAGAATCACCGAATCCCGGACAATCTGACACCTTCTGGTGCTCAGTTCCACATGGGTAGGCAGCTTCGCCTTATTCATCTTCGAAGTAATCGCCGCCACAATGACGGTTGAACTGTGCCGGTTGCCGGTATCGTTCTGTATCACCAGAACCGGACGGATGCCGCCCTGTTCCGAACCCAGCACCGGACGTAAATCAGCGTAGTAGATATCGCCGCGTCGGATGATCACAATTTTCACACTCCCATTTCAGAAAATTACAGGTACCTCTTTCTCCAGTATTTCCAAAATTTTCGTGTGTATACCAAGATTCCGTTCTATCCCTTTTCAGGCATAAAAATCGTGAACCTCACAGATTTCTCCATGCCGCAGATAAATCCGGGGCACCCTCTGGGACAGATCACAGACAAATTCATAATTAAACCGTCCGGACAGCACTGCCAATTCATCCACAGACAGGAATTCCTCCCCGTCTTTTCCAAAAATTGTAACCTCCATACCAGGAACCGCCTCCGGTATCTCCGTCACATCCACCATCATCTGATCCATACAGACTCTGCCACAGATAGGTGCCCGTTTTCCGGCCACCAGCACGCAGCCCTTATTCGACAGGCTTCTGGGATAGCCGTCTGCGTAGCCTACCGGAACGGTTGCTATCTTACGCACAGATTTTGCCGTATAGATGCCTCCGTAGCTGACCTCGGTTCCCGGCGCAATTTCCTTTACATGGACGATATGGCTCTTCATTTCCATAGCCGGCCGGAGCGGAACCAGTTCCTTCTTTACTTCATCCGAAGGGTACAGACCATATACAGTAATCCCTGCCCGCACCATATCCAGATTGGCCTCCGGCAGGTCAATGATTCCGGCACTGTTGGAGCAGTGATGAATCTGAAATTTTATACCGGCTGCTTCGCAGGCCGCGCAAAAAACACGATACCGCGCCAGCTGCTTTTCGGTCGCTGTCTTATCCGCCTCGTCAGATTTGGCAAAATGAGTAAACAGGCCTTCCAGGATGATACCGGGAAGCTTTCCTATCTCGCAGACCGTCTTTACGCTTTCCTCTGTGTCCGCAAACCCAATCCGGCTCATGCCCGTATCCAGCTTTATATGCACCCGTACTTCTTTTCCCTGGCGGAGGGCTTCCTCTGAAAGCTCCCGCGCCATGTCCAGGCGGAACACGGCAGGCCGGATATCCAGCCGCACCAGCTCCGGATAATCCTCCGGAAATACATACCCCAGAATCAATATCGGCTTGCGGATTCCGTTTTTTCGAAGCTCTACAGCCTCCTCAATGGTAGCCGCCGCAAAGCCCCACAGATACTCCTTACCCTCCATCATCCGGGCAATGGGCACCGCCCCGTGACCGTAGCCGTTGGCCTTTACCACAGCTGCAATCCTGGTATTCGCTTTTAAGTTGGCCTTCATAGCCTCAAAATTATATTCTATGGCATCCAAATCCACATAAGCCGCTACACGCTTATATTTTT
>CAKRTY010000344.1 GCA_934402125.1 uncultured Anaerosacchariphilus sp.
AACCGCTTAAGGATTTCTTTTGCTTCGCCCTCAAGCTGCCGCTTTTCCACCAGGCAGGACACCGGCTCATACCCTGCATTCAGCGCCCGTTCGATGACTCTGGGGCTTTCCGCGATAAACATGGCTTCCGCCGGGTTTGCCCGGTTGACTAACTGATTTTCGCTGGTACGCGCGTAGATATCCAGCTCCGGCGCGTCAAAATTGCTGATTTCTATGATATGAGACATATTCATTTCCTTTTCTTATTCATAAAACCTGAAAAATTCGATAAAAATGGACTGAATTTTATTACCCATTCAGTCCGTTTTACTTTTATGCTATCTCTCGTTTTCTGTTAATTATGGTAGGTCACATCGCCCTGCATCCACACCACGCCCTTAAAGCGACGGCCGACTGCCGGTTCTCCCAGCAGATCCTTTTTATTGATACATACCTCGAAGATCAAATCGTGGCTCTCCAGCGTCAGTACGTAGATCCATTCCCGGGTCAGACTGTTCTGTACCAGATTGCAGTCCAGAATCTCTCCCAGCACATTGTAATGATCGCACTCCACACCATAGGGCATGAAATACGTGGACACAATGGAAAATACGTCCTCATGGGCAATACGTCGGGAAATCATGGAATACGTATCCATATCCTCGATGCTCAGATTTTCGATGGCTTCCTCGTCGCCCTCCCGGGCAGCCTTGATTAACTTGGTTCTCTGCAGAACCGCCTCCGTATTCTCCTCCGGCGTCAGACTCTGGGCCACGGGAAGAAGTATCTTTCCCTCTGTGGACAATCCTGCAAATTTCAGGGTCACAGTGCTGGATGAGAAATGACTTCTCTGCCTCTCGCTCAGATAATCCGCCACATTCTGTACATAGAAAATAATAGTTACGCCCACGGTCAGGTCGTCGCAGACGCCGGCGTAGGACTCCTTCTCCGCATGACGCTCTATGGTAATGTGCTCATAGAATTTTTCCTGTCTGCCTTGAAAATAGGGGAAATAATAATCCCACTGGTAATCGCCATGCTCATCATACTCGCCTCTGAGCATAATCCCCATTCCCGGCGCAAATTCCTTTCGCCGCTCGGAAAAATCATGGCCGCCGTAATCACCGGAGGTTCTTTCATACTGATAACTCTCCTGGGACATTTGCAGCAGATAATTCAGTTCTTCTTTGGTTTTCAGCTGGCTGAATCCGATTGCTCTCAGATATTCATGCACTGTAATCACCTCCTTCGGGATCAATTATCCACAATTCCACCAGATTATCCACAAATGTGGATAATCTGTGGGATATGTGGATATCTTAGCGAATCTCTTTCATGCCGCCCATATACGGCTGCAGTGCCTCCGGAATCTTAACGCTTCCGTCTGCCTGAAGATTATTCTCCAGGAACGCAATCAGCATACGCGGCGGAGCAACTACGGTATTGTTTAAGGTATGCGCGAAATACTTGCCCTTTTCCCCGTTGATACGGATTTTCAGACGACGTGCCTGTGCGTCGCCCAGGTTAGAGCAGCTTCCTACCTCGAAGTACTTCTTCTGACGGGGAGACCATGCCTCTACGTCTACGGATTTCACCTTCAGGTCAGCCAGGTCGCCGGAGCAGCACTCCAGAGTACGTACCGGGATGTCCATGGAACGGAACAGGTCTACGGTGTTCTGCCACAGACGATCAAACCACATCTTGCTGTCTTCCGGCTCGCAGACTACGATCATTTCCTGCTTCTCGAACTGGTGAATACGGTATACGCCTCTCTCCTCCAGGCCGTGTGCGCCCTTCTCCTTACGGAAGCAGGGAGAGTAGCTGGTCAGGGTCTTCGGCAGCTCATCCTTCTGAAGAATGCTGTCGATAAATTTACCGATCATGGAATGCTCGCTGGTACCGATCAGATACAGATCCTCGCCCTCAATCTTATACATCATGGCATCCATCTCTGCAAAGCTCATAACGCCGGTTACAACGTTGCTGCGGATCATGAAGGGCGGTACAC
>CAKRTY010000345.1 GCA_934402125.1 uncultured Anaerosacchariphilus sp.
AGTGCAGCAAGACCGAGATCAACCGTCTGATGGAGGTAATGAAGAAGAACGGCTGCGACCTGGTGATTGGCGTTGGCGGCGGTAAGATTCTGGATACAGCCAAGGCGGTAGCTTATTATGAGAAGGTGCCGGTGCTGATCTGTCCGACTATCGCATCCACAGACGCTCCCTGCAGCGCACTGTCCGTTATTTATACTGATGCAGGGGTGTTTGAAGAGTATCTGTTCCTTCCGGCAAACCCGAATATGGTTCTGATGGATACGGAAATCATCGCCAAGTCCCCGGTTCGTCTGACCGTGTCCGGTATGGGCGACGCGCTGGCGACGTATTTTGAGGCGCGTGCCTGCAAGACCAGCGGGGCAATGACCTGCGCGGGCGGCAAGGTAACGGGAGCGGCGATGGCTCTGGCGAAGCTGTGCTTTGATACCCTGATGGATGAGGGCGTAAAGGCGAAGCTGGCTCTGGAAGCGGGAGCCTGCACCGAGGCAGTGGAGAAGGTGATCGAGGCCAATACCCTGCTCAGCGGCATCGGCTTCGAGAGCGGCGGTCTGGCCGGAGCCCACGCTATCCACAACGGCTTTACCGTTCTGGAGGAGTGTCATCACATGTACCATGGCGAGAAGGTTGCCTTCGGTACCATTACCCAGCTGGTTCTGGAGAATATTCCGGCGGATGAGCTGGAGGATATCATCGACTGGTGTATCGAGCTGGGCCTGCCTGTGACCCTGAAGGAGCTTGGAATTGAGAATCCCACGAAGGAGAAGCTGATGGCGGTTGCCGAGGCTGCCTGCGCGGAAAATGATACTCTGCACAATATGCCCTTTGAGGTGACGCCGGAGTCCGTTTACGCGGCTATCCTGGCTGCAGACCGGTACGGAAAATATTTCCTCGGCGAAGCATAAAACCAAAAACATTTCAGAAGCCGGCGCCTTCTTCCGAAAAAGGAAAAGGCGCCGGCTTTTTTTGACTGTTTTTATAAGAAAATGGGGAAAAAATCCATTAGAATAAGTAATAATCGGGGCCGGATCCGTTCTTGCATTTCAAAAAATCATGGTTTATACTTTCTTACGTACTAAATGACAAGAAACCAGGACAGCGGGAGGTACCTTATGAATAATGAGAAGATCCATGAGCAATACGAAGAAGAGGAGAAGCTGCGGGAGGAATGCGGCGTATTCGGAATCTATGATTTCGACGGCAACGATGTAGCCTCTACGATTTATTACGGCTTATTTGCCCTGCAGCACAGAGGACAGGAGAGCTGCGGTATCGCGGTCAGCGATACGAAGGGACCCAAAGGCGTAGTGAAGAGCCATAAGGGCATGGGACTGGTAAATGAGGTGTTTGCGCCGGAGCAGCTGGACGCCCTGAAGGGCGATATCGGCGTGGGACACACCCGTTACAGTACAGCTGGCAGCAGCACCCGGGAAAATGCCCAGCCCCTGGTATTGAATTATGTGAAAGGAACCTTAGGGTTAGCCCACAACGGCAACCTGGTCAATGCGCCGGAACTTCGGCGGGAGCTGGAGTATACGGGAGCGATTTTCCAGACGACCATTGATTCGGAGGTGATTGCCTACCATATCGCCAGAGAGCGGATTCATTCCGCCAGCGTCGAGGAGGCGGTGTCCCGGGCTATGAACAAGATTAAGGGAGCCTATTCCCTGATTGTCATGTCCCCCAGAAAGCTGATCGGAGCGAGAGACCCCTACGGCTTCCGACCCCTGTGTATCGGCAAGCGTGACAACGCCTATATCCTGGCCAGCGAGACCTGCGCCCTGGATACCATCGGAGCCACGTTTGTGCGGGATGTGGAGCCCGGCGAGATTGTGACTATTACGCCGGGAAAGGGCATTGAATCCGATCGGAGCCATTGCCTGCCCAAGGATCAGGAGGCCCGCTGTATCTTTGAATATATTTATTTCGCCCGGCCGGATACCCATTTCGACGGCGTCAGCGTCTATCAGGCACGGATTCGCTCGG
>CAKRTY010000346.1 GCA_934402125.1 uncultured Anaerosacchariphilus sp.
TGACGGTCAATTATGTGGCGGAGAAGCTGGGGCTGCCCGGAAACAGTATGGAATGTACGGAAATTTCCACCAACAACTATGCCATGCGGAAGGCTTTTCAAAAAGCAGGGGTGCCGGTTCCCGGTTTCCGCGAGGCAGACCAGACTACAAAGCCGGAGGCTTTGACAGATCTGAAGCTCCCGGTGATCGTGAAGCCTACGGATCGCTCCGGCAGCCGGGGAATAACCAAGGTAACAGAATGGGGACAGCTGGCTGACGCCCTGCAGGCTTCGGTGGAAAATTCCTTTGAAAAGAAAGCAATCATAGAGGAATACCTGAACGGGCCGGAATATAGCTGCGAGTGCATTTCCTTCCGGGGAATGCATCATTTTCTGGCAGTCACGAAGAAATACACCACCGGGGAACCCCATTTTATAGAAACCGGACATCTGGAGCCGGCGCCGCTGAGCGAAGAACAGAGGGAAGCCATAAAAAAGGCGGTTTTTGCAGGCCTTGACGCCCTGAAGGTGGAAAACGGGGCCTCCCATACGGAATTTAAGCTGGAGGGCAACGAGATTCGTATCATTGAAATCGGCGCCCGGATGGGCGGCGACTGTATCGGATCGGATCTGGTGGAGCTTTCCACAGGCTATGATTTCGTGCGCATGGTCATTGATGTGGCTTCCGGCCGCAGGCCGACCCTGGAAAGGGTGCGGGAACCAAAGACCGCGTATATTCATTTTATTTTTACAAAAGCAGATCGGGAGCTTCTTCAGAAACTGGAGAGAGAGATTCCGGAAAAAATACATTTTATCAGCGAGATGGAGGAAATTCACGAGGGAGCCGTTACCGACAGCTCCACCCGGTTCGGATATTTTATCCTGGCCTTTGACAGTCTCGCGGAAGCAAAGGAGTACGTAACCTTATGAAAAAGATTTCGCCGAAACTGATTCTGGCCCTGCAGCTGGTGGTAATGCTTTATACCCTGTCCAGCGTGGCGGCAAAGCTGGCCTCCGGCCAGCAGCCCCTGAGCCTGCCCTTTCTTGTCTATTATGGCGTGGAAATCCTGATTCTGGGAATCTATGCCATTGCCTGGCAGCAGATCATCAAGCGCTGCGATCTGTCTGTGGCATACGCCAACCGTTCCATGGCGATTCTGTGGTCGCTGGTGTGGACTGTGATTTTCTTCCACGAAGCACTGACGGTAAAAAATATCATAGGAGTACTCATTGTTTTCGCAGGAACAATGATTGTGAACAGCGATGGTGAATAAATATATGCTTCTTCTGGTGGCGTCGGTGGTAGTGGCGTCCCTTTCCCAGATTTTACTGAAAAAGAGCGCGGCAAAATCCTATGAATCTGTACTGCGGGAATACTTGAACCCCTACGTGATTGTAGGCTATGGAATGATGGTCTTCTCCACGCTTCTGACCGTGGGCGGCTACGCAGGCCTGGAATACAAGAACGGAGCGGTGATAGAATCCCTGGGCTTCGTCCTTGTAATGGTATTAAGCCGCCTGGTCTTTGGCGAAAAGATTACCAAAAAGAAACTTCTTGGAAATGCGCTGATTCTTCTGGGAATCTTTGTATTTTACAGTTAGGCATCCGGTCCGGCAGAGTGGTCAGAGGTTATAATCTGACGGACGGTATACTGGGGCGCGTTGTTGATACTGATATAGATACGGCCGATGTATTCGCCGATCATACCAAGCATAATCAGAATCAGACCGCCCAGGAAAAAAATGGAAGCGATGATAGAGCTCCAGCCCATTTCAATGGAGGCATCCACCAGCTTCCGGATCACCACATAGATACCGTACAGAAAGCCGATACAGGCACAGGCAGTTCCGCAGAAGGTAGCGACCCGCAGGGGCTTTACGGAAAAGGCGGTAAAGCCGTTGAACCACAGGGCCAGAAGCTTGCTGAAGTTATAACCGGATTCGCCTACCATGCGCTCATGGTGTGTGATGGGCACATTGGCGATGTTCCGGGTAGCCC
>CAKRTY010000347.1 GCA_934402125.1 uncultured Anaerosacchariphilus sp.
TTACACTCAACGCAAAAGCCGGAAAAACTTTTATATAAGGTTATTTTATCATCATCAAAGCCTGGTGATCTAATTTTGGATCCATTTTTTGGAACTGGAACGGCGCGGATTCCCTGGGCGGTGCTGAAGGCCCTGAGCGGCGATTACAGATTTGCGGTGGGACTGGTAATCATCTATCTGGTCAGCCAGCTGGTGCGCCAGGTGATCCAGCCCAAGATTGTGGGCGACACCGTCGGCCTGAACCCCCTGTCCACCATGGTATTTATGTATATCGGATATAAGATAGGCGGAATTTTTGCCATGATCATCGCGGTTCCTGTGGGACTGATCGTCATCAATCTCTATGAGGCGGGAGCCTTTGACGATATGATCAAAGATGTGAAAGAGTTGGCCGAAGGGCTGAACGCGTATAGAAAAGGAGAGTAGGGCAGCCTGCTCTCCTTTTACTCTATAGGAAATCCTGTGTTGCAGGATTCTTTCTTAGAAATTCGGATGGTTACAGAAGATTCTGCATCAGATATGCGTAGATCTGCTGGCTCCGGGAGCTCCAGTTGGCGCAGATGGATTCCGCCTGCTCCTTCGTAGGAACGGTCAGCGTCAGATCGATGAGGGCAGAGCCTTTTTCCAGAACCCGGCAGCGGGCGGCGTATTCGCCGTTCCCGGTGGGGTAATAGTCAGCCGGGACAGATACCTCGTTGCGGAGCTCGTATTTGTGCTCCTTCAGATATTCCTCGATCTCCTCCTGAATCTGGGAGGAGATTTTATTTCCAAAAAATTCCAGCGTCTTCTGCCCCTCCCCGGTGATGGAGTAGAAGGAGGTGTTGCGGACAGTCTTCAGGTGGAGAAAATGGGCCTCCACCAGCTCAGACAGAGCCGTCTGCACCGTAAAATAATCGGTATATTCCTTATCCAGCATGAATTCGGAAAGCTGGCCGTTGCTCATGGGGAAGCTTACCTTGTCCAGAATATGGAGAAGAATCAGTTTGTATAGGGTTAATGTATCGGACATGACAGTTTTTACCTTCCTTTCCTTTCGGATCTACGGCGTCTTGTGGGAATACAGCCGTCCCTGCCAGGTATCCCGTTGCTTTAGCTCCCGGTGGATGGTGTTCAGAACCTGGCGCTTGGCCTGGCTCCAGAGAGGGGCGATAAGCAGCTCCTTCGGGCCGTCCCCGGTCAGCCGGTGAATCACCAGATCCGGACGGGAAACCTCCAGACAGCGGATTACCAGATCTACGTATTCCTCCAGGGTCAGTACCGGAAATCCGGTTTCTTTATAATAAGAGGCCAGATCCGTACCCTTCAGGATATGGAGAAGCTGCAGCTTGACGCCGTCGGCTCCGGAGTCGCTGATATACCGGACGGTATCCAGAATCATGCCTTCCGTTTCTCCGGGAAGTCCCAGAATGGCGTGTACCACAGTCTCTATCCCAAGGCGCCGAAGTTGTCTCATGGCCTCGTCATAGACGGACAGAGGATAACCCCGCCGGATCAGAGCAGCCGTTTCCTCGTGGATGGTCTGTAGTCCCAGCTCCACCCAGACAGGCTTTTTCCGGTTCAACTCCTCCAGAAGATTCAGAACCTCCGGTCCCAGACAGTCGGGGCGGGTAGCGATGGAAAGCACCACAACGTCCGGATGGGAAATGGCTTCCGTAAAAATCCTCCGGAGATGCTCTATGGGAGCATAGGTATTCGTATATGCCTGAAAATAAGCGATATAGTGCCGGACGGGTCGCTTTCCGGCCAGGCGCCTTTTTGCGTCCTCGATCTGCTCCGTCACCGTAAGGGCGGGACTGGAGGCAAAATCTCCGGAGCCACCGGCACTGCAGAAGATACAGCCCCGGCTGCCTAAGGTTCCGTCCCGGTTGGGACAGGTACAGCCGCCGTTCAGCGACAGCTTATATATTTTTTCCCCGAAGCGTTCCTGTAAAGCGTCATTCAGCGAACGGTAGCGTTCCTGTGGCATAAAAA
>CAKRTY010000348.1 GCA_934402125.1 uncultured Anaerosacchariphilus sp.
TGGGCGTTATTCTTGGTGCGGATATCAATATGCTGGCCGGTGCCATGTTCATGGGTCCGTTTGCAGCGTGGTGTATCAAGAAAGTGGACAAGATGTTTGAAGGAAAAGTAAAGCCGGGTCTGGAAATGATGGTAAACAACTTTTCCTTGGGATTGGTAGGCGCATTGCTTATGGTAGCCGGATTCTTCGCGTTTGTTCCGGTTATCCAGGGGCTGATCGGATTATTCAGCGCAGCAATCAACGCGTTGATTGGCAAGGGCTTATTACCTTTGATGGCGCTCTTTGTGCAGCCCGGAAAGGTTCTGTTCCTGAATAACGCGATAAATCACGGCATTATGATCCCACTGGGCGTAGAGCAGGCAGCACAGACTGGAAAGTCCTTACTGTTTATGTTGGAAGCTAACAATGGCTGTGTGCTTGGCGTTGCGCTGGCGTTTGCGTTATTTGGAAAGGGTACTGCAAAAAAAGCAGCTCCGGGAGCGGCGTTTATCAATTTCTTTGGCGGAATCGGAGAGGTTGTGTATCCGGTTGTACTCAGCAAGCCAATTACGTTGCTTGGACAGATTGCAGGAAGCTTTGTTTCTATCCTGATTATTCAGAACTTTGGCGGTGGAACCGTTGCGGCGATTTCTCCGGGAAGCTTTTTTGCGCTGGTAGCGGTATCTGCGAAGGACAGTCTGGTAGTCAACATCATTTCCTATTTTGCAGGTATGATAACATCCTGTCTGGTGGCAGGTTTCTTCCTGAGAATGGATAAGAGCGAGGAAAGTGAAGGCGGACTGGTCCTGGAGACAGCGTTGAAGGATATGGGTGTCAATACAGCTGTTCCTGCAGTTGGCGCAGCCGCAGGAGCCATCAAAAGAATCGTATTTGCGTGCGATGCAGGTATGGGATCCAGTGTAATGGGCGAATCTATTATGAAAACAAAGCTCAATAAGGCCATGCTGGATATGGAAGTTGTGCACACTTCGGTGCGGGATATTGATAAAAATATTCAGGCGGGCGATGCAATTGTGACGACAAAACCTCTGGAAGATCGGGTGAGAAGTGTGTTACAATCCAATGGGATGGATAATCAGGTATTCCCTGTAGAAAACTTATTGGATAATGCGGCGTACGATAAGTTAATCCAAAACCTAAAATCATAGACAGAGTGGGCGCGAAATGAATAAAAAGATTTTGACAGAAGATAATATTGTAATGGGAGCGGAGTATACAGATCGTTTTGAAGCAATCAGAGCATGTGGAACAATTTTGCTGAATGGAGGTTATATCCGGGAAGCGTATATTGATGATATGCTGGAAAGAGAACGGTTATTTAGTGTGTATGTGGGGAATCATGTAGCGATTCCCCACGGTGTAGCCAATAGTGAGCGGAATATTAATCAATCCGGAATTTCTGTACTTCAGCTAAAAAATGGTGTGGATTTCGGAAAAGAAAAAGCCTATCTGATGTTTGGCATTGCCGGAAAGGACGGAGCGCATATTGACATTTTGAGCCAGATAGCACAAATTTGCATGGATAAAGAAAATATTCAAAAAATGTGCGAGGCGAAAGAAAAAAAAGAAATTCTCCAGATTCTGAATATCAGTATTTAGCAATGAAATTCTTGCCTTTTTCCGGTCAAACTGCTATACTTGTTGTATTTGTTATGAGAAAGTGACGATTTGGCACAGGACAGAATACGGAAGGAGGCAGCCCGATTGAAAAAGATAGCGGTTGTGACAGACAGTAACAGTGGTATTACGCAGGAAGAAGCACAGAAGATGGGGATCTATGTGCTGCCGATGCCTTTTACAATCGATGGAAAGGAATATTTTGAAGGAATCAGCCTGACACAGGAGGAGTTTTATGAGAAGCTGACGGGAGACGCGGATATCGCCACCTCACAGCCCTCTCCTCATTCTCTTCTGAAGCTTTGGGATGAACTTCTTAAGGAATATGACGAGATCGTGCAGATTCCCATGTCC
>CAKRTY010000349.1 GCA_934402125.1 uncultured Anaerosacchariphilus sp.
GCAGATCGCAGCGTCCAAGTCCCCGAAGTTTAAGGCGGGAAAAGCACTGAAGGATGCTCTGAACTAATCTATGCGTCTTGATAAATATTTAAAGATATCCCGTCTGATTAAGCGGAGAACCGTAGCCAACGAAGCCTGCGACGCAGGACGCGTGCTGGTCAACGATAAGGTGGCCAAGGCGTCTGTGAACGTGAAGGTGGGCGACGTGATTGAGATTCAGTTTGGCAGCAAGTCCGTGAAGGTAGAAGTCCTGGATGTGCAGGAGACCGTTCGCAAGGACGACGCCAAGGAGCTTTATCGTTATCTTTAAAAACAGGAATAGTGAGAAAGACCTTTTCATACATTTAATCATGGATTACATGTATGGGGAGGTCTTTTTTTGGAGGAAAAGCAGTATGCAAAGGCACATAAGCTGCTTCTGAGCAACCGGCGGACCGGCACCATCAGCGGTGTGACCGATGTGATTTCTTTCGATATTGCAGAGATTCTGCTGGAGACGGAGCAGGGCATGCTGACCATTAAAGGCGCCGATCTCCATGTAAACCGTCTGACCCTGGAAAAGGGAGAGGTGGATATCGAGGGGCGGATTGATAGCATTGCCTACTCGGAGGTTACAGATTTCCATAAGGCGGGGGCTTCCGTCCTCAGCCGTCTGTTCCGATAGCCTATGGACGGAGGGATTCTGTTCGAATTGCAGCTTTTTGGAAAAGCTGTATGCTGTGGGGTGGCGCTGGCGTTCCTGTACGAGTTTTTCCGAATTCTCCGGAAGCTGATCGCTCATGGAACGTTCTGGGTATCTCTGGAGGATCTGGCTTACTGGCTGCTCTGCGGATTTTTGATTTTCCGGATGCTGTACCGGGAGAACAGCGGAGCCGTCCGGGGATTCGTCATGGCGGCGGTGGTGCTGGGAATGCTGTTATATGTGCAATTTGCCAAAATTTTCCGTATTATAAGAAAGAAATTGCATAAATGTATAAAAGAGGTTATAATGTCTTTAAAATCTACCTGAACACAGGTTTTTACAGGAAAGTGAGGCGAAAGGAGCTATGACGACGAAGACCCGGCGCGGAAGAAACCGAAGACAACGCATGGGATACAAGCTGATCGTACTGACGGTGCTGTGTCTGCTGGTAACGGGTTTTTATGCGAAGCATCGGCTCCAGCAGAAGAATCTGGTCTATCAGAAGCAGGAGGAGCAGCTTCTGGCACAGATCGAGGAGGAAAAGCAGCGCTCCAAAGAGATCGAGGAGCTTGGCAAGTACGTACAGACCAAGAAGTATGTGGAAGAGGTGGCGAAGGAACGGCTGGGACTGGTTTACCCGGATGAGATCCTGTTTAAAGCCAAGGAAAAATAAAGATATGTTGGAAAGAAATGTGAAGACTGTCTGAGGTGAAAGCCCGGGCAGTCTTTTTTGCTCTTTACCCTCTTAAACAGAATTCTATGGATTCTTTTGCCGAAAAGTTTGAAGATCCGCCGACAGGCTTTGACAGAAAAATGTGTTTCTGTCCTCTATAATGTCCAATCACACAGACACACACAGAAGACGAGGAGGAACAGAACAGTGAAACGAGAGGAAAATTATGGATGGCTCTACGGAATCGTAGCAGGCAGCTGCGTGGCGGCCATGCAGATTGGCGTGGGGATGCTGCAGATGGATCGGGATTACGCAATCCTTCTGGGAGCGGCCCAGGGACTTCTGGTGTGTTCCCTGACGGTCATATGCGGCGGAATTATGGTATGGCTTTTCCGGCCCCTTCCGGTGGAGACGGAGCAGCAGGATCACCCGGTACAGCGCAGAATTGAGGAATACAGGGAGGCCTTCCGGGGACTGGCGTTCAGTCTCGGAGGAGCCGGGGACAGGAGCGGGGAACCGCTCCCGGACGAGGGACGGCTGGATAAGGCGGAGAAAATGAAGCTGCTCTGGAATACCAGACTGGAGGAAAACCGGGCGGCCGTGGCCGTACAGCTC
>CAKRTY010000350.1 GCA_934402125.1 uncultured Anaerosacchariphilus sp.
TCATATGCCCGGAGCGTGCAGCAGGGGGCGAAGAAGGCAACCGTCCACAAAGGCGCGGTTTGCGGACGGACGGAGAAGGACGGAGACGATCTGGTATTCCGGTATTGCTCCAAATGTAATGGAAATTATGAGTATTGTCAGGATCACCTGTTTACCCATGAGCATGTGAAATAAAAAGGGCTGATTGGGGACAGCTCTTTCCTACACCTTGTATGATGGTCATGGCCTTATTAGAACGTTATAATTTTAACGAATAAAAAAGGAGGGTTTTACATGAACACACCTGTAGAAATCGCAAAAAATTATGTAGGAATCGGAAAAGGAAAGGTAAATACAGCACCCTTGAAGTTGTTTATTCTCGGTATTATGGCCGGAATCTTCATCGGAATCGGCGCGATTGCCTATGAGATGGCTACCGCAAGCATCGGAGGAGCTGTCGGCAAGCTGGTGGGAGCCTGTATGTTCCCGGCAGGACTGGCGCTTGTACTGATTGCGGGAAGCGAGCTTTTTACCGGCAACTGTCTGCTGGTCATTCCGCTTCTGGAGGGAGAGGTAAAGTTTACCGGCGTATTGAAGAACTGGGTATGCGTATATCTCGGAAATTACGTGGGATCTACCATTCTGGCATTCCTGGTGGCCTTTGGCCACAGCCCGTCGCTGTTGGATAAGGGACTTCTGGATGTGGTGATGTCCGTGGCAGCAGGCAAGGTAGCCTTAAGCTTTGGCGACGCGGTATTCCGCGGTATCGTCTGCAACATGATGGTATGTCTGGCTGTCTGGATGTCCTTTGCGGGCAAGACCGTAGCCAGCAAGATGGCGGGACTTTATTTCCCGATTATGATTTTCGTTCTGGGCGGCTTCGAGCACAGTATCGCCAATATGTACTATCTGATGGTGGGAATCTTCAGCAATTCCGTCTATGGCCTTGGAAACGCGGCAGTGAATCTGGGCGCGGCCTGGGCGAAGAACCTGCTTCCGGTTACACTGGGCAACCTGATTGGCGGAGCAGCTATCGGCGTAGTATACTGGTACCTGTATTTAAAGGGAGCAAAAAAGGACTGAAGTAAAGGAGCGGAAGCATGAGTATTCGGGTAGAAACATGGGGAACAACCAGGGACGGACAGCAGGTAAAGAGATACATACTGGAAAATGAAAAGGGCATGCAGGCTGTAGTCCTGAATCTGGGCGCAGTTCTCGCAGAGCTTCATGTGCCGGACAAGAGCGGCGCGCTCCGGGACGTGGTCTGGGGCTATGACAGCGTAGAAGGATATGAGGTAAACGGCCCGGATCTGGGAGCTGTTGTGGGCCGGAACGCCAACCGGATTGGCGGAGCAGTCATTACCATTGACGGTCAGGACTATGTGCTGGCAAAGAATAACGGAGAGAATAACCTGCACAGCGGTCCGGATATGTATTTTACCCGGATGTGGAAGGCTATGATTGTCGATGACAATAAGGTGGAATTTTCTCTTCACAGTCCTGACGGGGATCAGGGATATCCGGGCAATGCGGACATTACCGTATCCTACACTCTGACGGATGACAATGAGCTGCAGCTTGCTTACGAAGGCAAGGCAGATAAGGATACCATTTTTAATCTGACCAATCATTCTTATTTTAACCTGGATGGACAGGAATCGGATTCCGTGCTGGAGCAGAAGGTATGGCTGGATGCCGACGCCTTTACGCCTGGGGATGCGGGGCTGATTCCCACCGGTGAGATTCGGAGCGTAGAGGGTACGCCCATGGATTTCAGGACAGCGCACACCATTGGGGAGCGGATTGACGCAGACTATGAGCCTTTAAAGCTGGCCGGCGGCTATGATCACAATTATGTGCTGAAGAATGAAGGAACGTACGCGTTATGTGGCAGCCTGGTTTCGGAAGAAAGCGGAATCCGTATGGAGGTTTTCACAGACGCGCCGGGTATTCAGTTGTACGC
>CAKRTY010000351.1 GCA_934402125.1 uncultured Anaerosacchariphilus sp.
AAGGAATATGCAGTTTCGGATGTTATATATGATCTTTCAGGTCAGTTTAAGCAGATGGTGAACCGGGATCAGGTGGTGCGGGTGCTGGAGCCGGGGCATGAGTATACCGGAACCGCCCTTGGAATCAACGCCCAGGGCGAGCTGCTGGTGCGCTGCCCGGACGGACACACAGAGGCCATCTATGCCGGAGAGGTGTCGGTGCGCGGCGTGTATGGCTATGTATAAGGGAGAAATGATGGAACAGGAAAATACAGTCCTCTGCGGAGCCAATTCCTACGAGGAGAAATACTTTTTTAATGAACAGTTTGCGGCGCTTCCCGCGGCCATCAAGGATGAGCTGAAGATCCTATGCGTCCTTTTTGTCAATCAGGTGGGCGGCAGCCTGCTTTTGGAGTTTGAGCCGGACGGGACCCTGGTTTTCCGGGTATCCAGCCATGAGGACGATTTCTTCTTTGACGAGATTGGAAGCAGCCTGCAGATCAAGGAGCTGCGGAGAGAGAAGGGAGAGCTTCTGGCTTCCCTGGAAATGTTTTACCGCGTATTCTTTTTAAACGAGGAGACAGAACATGCATAATGAACTTTTAAAAATCGGACCCTTTACCGTATATGGTTACGGCCTGATGATTGCCATCGGCATTTTCGCGGCCTACTGTCTGGCGGAATACCGGGCCCGGAAAATCGGTCTTGACGATGAGCGGGTGTTTGGCATGACCTTCTGGGCTGTCATCGGCGGAATCCTGGGCGGAAAGCTTCTGTATTACCTTACGGTGCTGCCCCAGATTGCGGCGGATCCCAGCCTGCTTTACCGGGATTTGCTGGAGGGCTTTGTCATTTACGGCGCGCTGATCGGAGGTCTTGTGGGCGTTGTCCTCTATTGCAGACGCTGGAACATGAAGCTGTTGGCTTATCTGGATCTGACCCTGCCCTCTGTGGCCCTGGCCCAGGGCTTCGGCCGTATCGGCTGTCTGCTGGCAGGCTGCTGTTACGGACGGGAGACAACAGGCGCTTTTGCCATCACCTTTCACAATTCCGCCTATGCCCCCAACGGCGTACCGCTGATTCCCACACAGATCATTTCCAGTGGGCTGGATTTCCTTCATTTTCTGATTCTGATTTATTTTGTTAAAAAATGGAAAAAGAAGGACGGACAGGTGACAGGTCTGTATTTTATGCTTTACAGCGCGGGCCGGTTCGTGCTGGAGTACTTCCGGGGCGACCTGGAAAGAGGAAGCGTAGGCGTGTTGTCTACCTCCCAGTTTATCGCAATTTTTATGTTTGTATTCGGAGCGATTTTTTTCTTCGGCTTCGGCAGAAAAGAAAAGGAACAGTAAATGAAGACATTGAAGATAGGAAGCGTGGAGCTTCCGAATCCGGTCATACTGGCGCCAATGGCAGGTGTAAGCGACCTGCCTTTTCGTATGTTATGCCGGGAACAGGGCGCAGGGCTGGTGTGCATGGAGATGGTCAGCGCCAAGGCCATTGCTTACCATAACCGCAATACGGAGAAGCTGATGGAGACGGACGAAAGGGAGCATCCGGTATCCCTGCAGCTTTTTGGATCCGAGCCGGATCTGATGGCGGAAATCGCGGCGCAGATCGAGGAACGTCCCTTCGATATCCTGGATATCAATATGGGCTGCCCGGTACCGAAGATTGTGGGAAACGGAGAAGGCTCGGCGCTGATGAAGAATCCGAAGCTGATAGAGGAGATCATTACCAAGGTGTCCCGGGCTGTGAAAAAGCCGCTGACGGTGAAGTTCCGGAAGGGCTTTGATGACGATCATGTAAATGCGGTGGAGATTGCGAAAATTGCCGAGGCCAGCGGCGCGGCGGCTGTGGCCGTACACGGACGGACCAGGGAGCAGTTCTATTCCGGAAAGGCGGACTGGGAGATTATCCGTCAGGTGAAGGAGGCCGTGTC
>CAKRTY010000352.1 GCA_934402125.1 uncultured Anaerosacchariphilus sp.
TTATGATCCGATTATAATGGAATCAATATTATGAGGTTCAGGGAAATAAGACCACAATATGTGATGATGGAGGATAAAGCGATGATGAAAAGATACACAGGAGTACTGGCTGCGCTGGCAGCGGGCGTCCTGATTTTTACTTCGGGAATTACCGGAGAGGCAGCCAGAACCGGAACGATTACCACAGACGGTTCCAGAGTCCGCGCTACGGCAGACGCAGAAGGGCAGAAGGTATGCTCCCTTCCCCTGGATACGATCGTAGATATCACCGATGAGACCCAGAGCGGTGGAAAGACCTGGTATCAGATCAGCTTTACGCTGGACGGAGCCCAGAAGACCGGATGGATTCGCTCGGATCTGCTTTCCGTGACGGAGACCGAGGATCCCCAGGAGGAGCAGCCGACGGAAGAGGAAAGCGAGCCGGAGGAAGGCGCTGGCGGCGAAGCCGGAATCGCAGCCATTGGGGCGTATACGATTCAGGAGCCGGAGGCGGAATACGAAGGCGCGGATTCCCTGGAGAAAACTACGGTCAGTGTGGGGGAGCAGAGCTATACCGCTTATCAGAGCGCTCTTTCCGAAGAGCTGTATCTGGTCTGGGCAGCGAAGGACGACGGCAGCAAGGGCTGGTACTGGTACGATCCTTCCGAGGAAACCCTTCAGCGGGATGCGGGACAGTTTGCTCAGAGCGGTCTAATCAATTCTCTGCAGAATGAGCTGACAACTCTGAAAACCACGACGGCGAAATCCTTAAGCCAGCGCCTGTATATCATGATTGGCCTGGGCGTTTTAAGTGTGATTCTTTTGATTCTGACGATTGTGTTTGCGGTGAAGAGCCGGAACGCAGACTATGAGTATGAGGACGAGGATCAGGACGACGAGGACGACGGAGACGATTTTGATGATTTCGTGGAAGCCGCGAAAAAGAAACGTTTCGGAAGACGGGAAAAACAGGCAGAAGATGAGTATGAGGACGAGGAGGATTACAGCGGAGAAAGCGCGTATGACGAGGACGTCTATGACATGGCTGCCTGTGAGGAAGAAGAAAAGCCGGATCTCAGTCTGACGGCCAACCTGCCGGAGATTGATCTCAGCGCCCTGGAAGAGGTGGAAGAGGAGCAGGAAGAGAAAACCTCAGAGCCTGTAGAGAAGTCTGAACCTGAGACAGAGCCTGAAACAGACGAGGACGACGGACTGGATATCGAGATTCTGGATCTGGACGACTTAAATCTGTAAGAATAAGAGATAGCATACAAATGAGGCGGGGTGTAAACCCCGCCTGACTTTGCAGTTGCCAGGCAGCTGTAAGGATAACCGACAGAACAGACCGAAGGAAGTGAAACGATATGTTTGAACATTATACGGAAAAAGCGGCCCATGTGCTGAAGCAGGCCAAAAAGATATCTGCGCAGTGCGGGCAGAATTATGTGGGAACGGAGCACATTCTGATTGCACTTCTCCGGGAAAAGAACTGTGCGGCGGCAGAGCTGCTGGCAGAACGGAAGGTAGAAGAAAGCACCCTGCTGGAGCTGATTCGGCAGCTGATTTCCCCGGAGGGAGGCGTAGCGCTGGCAGAGCCGGACGGCTTTACCCCCAGGGCAGAGAAGATTCTCTACGAGGCGGAGCAGGAGGCGGCCCGCTTCCATGAGGAAAAGGCGGGAACGGAGCATCTTCTGATTGCCATATTAGAGGATGGGGAATGTGTGGGTTATCGTCTGCTAAATACGATGAATGTCCGTCTGAGGGAGCTTTATACGGCTCTGATTTCTTCCATGGGAGAGAAAGCTTCTGAATATAAGGAAGATGCAAAATATGCAGGAACCCAGACTCTGGAACAGTTCAGCCGGGATCTGACCGCTCTGGCGGAGGATGGAAAGCTGGATCCGGTAATTGGACGGGAAGAGGAGATAAAGAGAGTCA
>CAKRTY010000353.1 GCA_934402125.1 uncultured Anaerosacchariphilus sp.
GAATCCGGAAGAACCTCCAGCTTGTAGCCTGCAGAGCGGAAGGCCGGCTCAATGACGTCGAAGTGAATGGGTGACATCTGGGGACACAGAATCGTATAGGTCTTCCGCATTTCCTCCGTAAAGATCACGCGATCGTAGGAGGAAGAAACGATGCTTCTGCAGTCGCCCTTCTTCTCGCGCACACGGATGGCGGCGATGAGGGAGCGGATCCGGATACGGGCAGCCCCCAGGTTGTTGACCTCGTCGATCTTCAGGCAGGTGTAAATCTTGCCGGAGTTGGTCAGAATATCGCTGACCTCATCGGTGGTAACGGCGTCCAGACCGCAGCCGAAGGAGTTCAGCTGAATCAGATCCAGATCGTCCCGGGTCTTTACGAAGCTGGCAGCCGCGTACATCCGGGAATGGTACATCCACTGATCCATAACGAACAGAGGACGCTCCACAGGATGGAGGTGGCTGATGGAGTCCTCGGTCAGGACAGCCAGGCCATAAGAGTTGATCATTTCCGGACTTCCGTGGTTGATCTCCGGATCCATGTGGTAGGGACGGCCGGCCAGCACGATGCCCCGGCGTCCGGTCTTCTGCATATATTCCAGCGTCTCCTCGCCCTTGCGCATAATATCCTCGCGGGTATGTACCAGCTCGCCCCAGGCTTTCCGGGCGGCTGCGCGGATTTCCTCGGCGGAAATGCCGCAATGTTTGGAAAATTCTTCCACCAATCCGTTTTCCAGGATCTGCTCGCTCTCAAAGGAGAGGAAGGGGTTAAAGAAATCGATATCGCTGCCGGACAGCTCGTCGATATTGTTTTTGATATTTTCCGCATAGGAGGTTACGATGGGGCAGTTGTAGTGGTTGCCCGCATCCGGGAACTCAGTCCGTTCATAGGGAACGCAGGGGTAGAAGATAAATTTCAGCCCCTGGCGGATAAGCCAGGTTACATGTCCGTGGGCCAGCTTGGCCGGATAGCATTCCGATTCGCTGGGAATGGACTCAATCCCCATTTCGTAAAGCTTGTGGGTGGAAGAGGGAGAAAGGACTACCCGGTACTTTAACTCCGTAAAGAAGGTAAACCAGAAGGGATAGTTCTCATAAAAGTTCAGCACGCGGGGGATACCTACAGTACCGCGGGTGGCGTTCTCTTCCGTAAGCGGCTCATAATCAAAGAGACGCTGATTCTTGTATTCGTACAGGTTCGGAATATGTTCCTTATTTTTCTCTTTTCCGATTCCCCGTTCGCAGCGGTTGCCGGAGATATAGCGGCGGCCGCCGGAAAATTTATTGATGGTCAGACGGCAGTGGTTGGTACAGCCGTTGCATTTGGTCATGGAGGTGGAAAACTCCAGGTTGTTGATGTCATCGATGGAGAGCATGGTGGTCGCCATGCCGTCCTGGTAGCGCTCCCTGGCGATCAGGGCTGCGCCGAAGGCTCCCATGATTCCGGCAATATCGGGGCGGACTGCCTCGCAGCCGGCGATTTTTTCGAAGCTTCGAAGAACGGCGTCATTGTAGAAGGTACCGCCCTGTACGACGATATTTTTGCCCAGGGCAGAAGCGTCAGAGACCTTGATTACCTTGAACAATGCGTTTTTGATTACGGAATAGGCAAGTCCGGCGGAGATATCGGCTACCTCCGCGCCCTCCTTCTGGGCCTGCTTAACCTTGGAATTCATGAATACCGTACAGCGGGTTCCCAGATCAATGGGGTGCTTGGCAAACAGAGCCGCCTTGGCAAAATCTTCTACCGTATAATTCAGGGATTTGGCAAAGGTCTCGATAAAGGAGCCGCAGCCGGAGGAGCAGGCCTCGTTGAGCTGTACGCTGTCTACGGTATGGTTTTTGATGCGGATACATTTCATATCCTGACCGCCGATATCCAGAATGCAGTCCACCTTCGGATCGAAGAATTCTGCC
>CAKRTY010000354.1 GCA_934402125.1 uncultured Anaerosacchariphilus sp.
GTCGAGGGCTTGACCAAGAGTGTGAAGCGAAAGCGGAACGCGAAGCGTCATAGGATAGAAAATGTCTAAAGAGATATGCAGTATATAGTTTTGAAGATACAAGCAGAGAGTTATGCAGAGATGTATAGCTCTTTTTTTATGGATTAGATAAAAGTCGACAAGGCGTCTCAAGTGTGATATTATTTAACGGTACACATTCGAGGCGCTTTGTGTAATAGCCAAGAATTTAATTACAGTAACAGCGGCAACGATAGGAGATGACAATCAATGATAGCGATAATCGATTATGACGCGGGCAATTTAAAGAGCGTGGAAAAGGCGCTCCTTTCCCTGGGGGAAGAGGTGCTGATAACCCGTGAGAGAGAAGCATTGCTTCGCGCGGATAAAGTAATTCTTCCGGGAGTCGGCAATTTCGGGGACGCCATGGAAAAGCTGAAAAGCTATGGACTGGTTCCGGTAATTCAGGAGCTGATAGAGAGGGGAAAACCATTTTTAGGAATCTGTCTGGGGCTGCAGCTTCTGTTTGAACGGAGCGCAGAGGCTCCCGGCGTAGAGGGACTGGGAATTCTGAAGGGAGAGATTCTGCGGATTCCGGACGGGGAAGGCCTGAAGGTGCCCCATATCGGCTGGAATTCCCTGTATTTACAAAATGGCGGGCGTTTATTTGAGGGACTGCCGGAGGGAGCTTACGTGTATTTTGTTCACTCTTATTATCTGAAGGCAGAGAATCCGGAGATTGTGAAGGCTGCGACAGAATATGGCGTGACCATCGATGCGTCTGTGGAACAGGGAAATATCTTTGCCTGTCAGTTCCATCCGGAAAAGAGCAGCCAGGTGGGATTGAAGATTCTTGAAAATTTTGCGAAGCTGGAGGGTTAGGCAATGTTTACCAAACGAGTGATCCCCTGCCTGGATGTACACGCGGGACGCGTGGTGAAGGGCGTGAATTTTGTAAACTTAAGAGACGCCGGCGATCCGGTGGAGATTGCGGCTGCCTATGACACGGCCGGAGCGGACGAGCTGGTATTCTTAGATATTACGGCCTCTTCTGACGCGAGGGGTACGGTTGTGGATATGGTGCGCCGGGTGGCGGAGAAGGTCTTTATTCCCTTTACGGTAGGCGGCGGAATCCGTACCGTAGAGGATTTTAAGGTGCTGCTGCGGGAAGGGGCAGATAAGATATCGGTGAACAGCGCGGCTATTATGCGTCCGGAGCTTATCAGCGAAGCGGCAGACAAGTTCGGAAGCCAGTGTGTGGTAGTGGCGATTGACGCCAGACGGCGCCCGGACGGCAGCGGCTGGAATATCTATAAAAATGGAGGCCGTGTAGATATGGGAATCGACGCGGTGGAATGGGCCATGAAGGCCGATCGGCTGGGAGCCGGTGAGATTCTTCTGACCAGCATGGACTGTGACGGAACGAAGAATGGCTATGATCTGGAGCTGACCCGCGCCATTGCGGAAAATGTGTCCATTCCAGTGATTGCGTCCGGCGGCGCAGGCACGAAAGAACATTTTTACGACGCCCTGACAGAGGGAAAGGCAGACGCGGTACTGGCAGCCTCCCTGTTCCACTATAAGGAGCTGGAAATCAGGGATCTGAAGGAATATCTGCGGGGACGCGGCGTATCTGTCCGCCTGTAACGGGACAGTATAAAAGATACAGATTTTTACAGGAGATAAATAATCATGTCGATGATTCAAAATGACTGGCTGGAGCCGCTGAAACCGGAATTTTCCAAGCCTTATTATGCGGAATTATTCAAATTCGTAAAAAATGAATATGCTACACGGCAGATTTTTCCGCCTGCGGACGACATTTTCAACGCCTTTCACCTGACGCCTCTCCATGAGGTGAAGGTGGTGATCCTTGGGCAGGATCCCTATCACAATGACGGTCAGGCCCACGG
>CAKRTY010000355.1 GCA_934402125.1 uncultured Anaerosacchariphilus sp.
ATATACGCCGTCCACGTCCGTGTAAATCTCGCAGGCGTCCGCATGCAGGGCTGCTGCCAGCGCTACCGCGGTCGTATCGGAGCCGCCGCGGCCCAGTGTGGTATAGTTGTCGTATTTATTCACACCCTGGAAGCCCGTTACAATCACGATACGGCGGTGCTCCAGCTCGTGCATGATACGGTCTGTATCGATGCGCTTCAGCCGCGCGTTGCCGTGTACCCGGGTGGTATGCATCACAACCTGGAAAGCATTCAGGGATACCGCCGGAATATCCATGGTATCAAACGCCATTGCCATCAGCGCCACGGAGATCTGCTCACCTGTGGTCAGCAGCATATCCAGCTCACGCTTGGGCGGATCCGGATTGATATCCTTTGCTTTGGCAATCAGCTCGTCTGTGGTTTTGCCCATTGCGGAAAGGACAAGTACAACATCGTTGCCCTTCTTGAAATCCTCTGCGCATCTTCTTGCCACATTCATAATGCGTTCCTTGTCGCCTACAGAGGTTCCGCCAAATTTTTTCACTATCAGCATTGCTTTTTTCTCCTCATTTTTTCTTGCTTCTATCCAAACGTGGGTGGTATCTCTGCCATCTACGCGGAAAACAGTTTGTCTATCAGCTCATAGCCGTGAGTCACTTCTATGCCTCCGGCCTTCGCCGCCTTCTCATTGTATACGCCGACGCCGCCTTCCAGATCCTCTCTGCTGTCATAGAGCAGATAGGGAACCGGATCGCTGGTGTGGGTCCGCACCCGGATAGGCGTGGGGTGATCCGGCAGAATCATCATCCGGTAATCCTCGCCGGACGCGTCCAGCTCTGCCTTCAGCTTTGCAATCAGACGCTGATCCAGATATTCGATAGCCTGGACCTTACGCTCTACGCTGCCCTGGTGCCCCATCTCGTCGGGCGCCTCCACATGCACATACACAAAATCATAGCCGTCCTTTAAGAGCGCGTCCGCGGCTGCCTGGGCCTTGCCCTCATAGTTGGTGTGAAGCTGGCCGTTGGCCCCCTCCACCTCAATATTTTTCATGCCTGCTCCCACAGCAATTCCCTTCAGGAGATCCACCGCGGAAATCATGGCTCCGGTTTTCTGATTCTTTTCTTCAAATGAGCTCAGGGCCGGTCTGGTACCTGCGCCCCAGAACCAACAGGAATTGGCCGGATTCAGGCCCTGCTCCTTCCGCTTCTGATTCAGCGGATGCCCGGACAGGATCTCATAGCTTCGCTTCTGCATTTCCCGGAGAACCGGATCTGCCGGAAGGTGATCGCCTACCTTCTGTCCCAGTACATCATGGGGCGGCGTCAGCTCTACCACGCTTCCCTTCTCCCAGATCAACAGGTGACGGTAGCTGGTTCCCACATAGAAATGATAGCCGTCCTGTTCCAGTTCCTTCCGGATGGCGTCCAGAAGAACCGCCGCGTCCTCTGTACTGATTTCACTGGAGCTGTGATCCAGAATCGTCTTTTCCTCATAGGGCTCGTCCCCGTCGGATACGGTAATCAGGTTGGTGCGAAGAGCGATATCATCGGGCTTCATATCCACTCCGATGCTTAAGGCCTCCAGCGGAGAGCGTCCCGTATAATACTGCTTCGGATCATAACCCAGCACCGACAGATTCGCCGTATCGCTGCCCGGCTTCATGCCCTCGGGAATGGTGTGGGCCAGTCCTATCTCTGCGTTTTCTGCCAGCTTATCCATAGCCGGCGTCTCTGCGTATTCCAACGGCGTCCGGCCGCCCAGGGCCTTGATGGGCTCGTCTGCCATACCGTCGCCCAGTACAATCACATACTTCATCGCCGTCTGTTCCTCCTGCTTTCCTTGTTTTCTCTATTCTCTCGCCAGGATCTTCAGATAATGGATTCCCGGCTGGTTCTCGATCTGATCAATCATCGACGACAC
>CAKRTY010000356.1 GCA_934402125.1 uncultured Anaerosacchariphilus sp.
GACGGACAGTGCAATCCGTTCCAGGCTTCCTACATCGACGAAGTAATTAAGACCATCGAGAGCGGCAGCGAGCCGGCTGAGAAGACTATCATCATGGAGGAGAAGGGCTTCGACGCGAAGACCATCACACAGGATGATGTAGATACCTACGGCATCTAAAATCAAATTTTAAGAGAAGCGCGGCGCAGCCGGTAAGGCAGGAATGCCAGCCCTGCGGCGCGCTTTCTTTTCCGGAAAGCGTGGAAATAATTTTGGAGGTGAACGTAAGAGTGGAAGACAACGCAGTATTACAGATGCGAAATATACATAAAAGCTTTCCCGGTGTACGCGCATTGCAGGGAGTGGATTTTACTCTGAGAAAAGGTGAAATCCATGCGCTGATGGGAGAAAACGGAGCCGGAAAATCTACACTGATTAAAGTTCTGACCGGAGTATATACAAAGGATGAGGGACAGATTTATCTGGAAGGACAGGAAAAAGAAGTGACAATCCATTCTCCGCAGGAAGCGCAGAAGCTGGGAATCAGCCCGGTATATCAGGAGATTACCCTGTGTCCGAACCTCTCCGTCGCTGAAAATATGTATATTGGAAGAACCGAGGGCGTGTACCAGAACTGGCGGAAGATGAACAGGGACGCGGAGAAGCTTCTGAAATCCCTGGACATCCCGGCCAAAGCGACCCAGCAGCTTTCCAGCTGTTCCATCGCAGTGCAGCAGATGATTGCCATTGCCCGGGCAGTTGATACGGAATGTAAGGTGTTGATTCTCGATGAGCCGACTTCCTCCCTGGACGAGCAGGAAGTAGAGAAGCTTTTCAAGCTTATGCGGGATCTGCGGGAAAGAGGCGTAGGAATTATCTTTGTAACCCATTTCCTGGATCAGGTGTACGAGGTTTGCGACCGTATCACCGTTATGCGCGACGGCTGTCTGGTGGGAGAATATGAGATCAAAGACCTGCCCCGCGTTCAGCTGGTATCCAAGATGCTGGGTAAGGAGCTGGATGATCTGTCCGATATCCACGGAGAATATAAAACCTATGAAAAGAAAGAGGGAGAGGCGCCTGTCTTTGAGGCGGAGCAGCTTCAGAGTGACGCAGGCATCAAGCCCTTTAATTTTCATATTGATAAGGGAGAAGTCAACGGATTTACAGGCCTTCTGGGATCAGGAAGAAGTGAGTGCGTGCGTGCTGTTTTTGGCGCGGACCGGATCATTGGCGGTAAGGTGAAGAAGGATGGCCGCACTGTAAAAATAAGGAAACCCATAGACGCCATGCGTCTGGGCATCGGCTATCTGCCCGAGGACCGGAAGCGCGACGGTATCGTGGGCGATCTGTCTGTCCGGGATAATATTATCCTGGCCCAGCAGGTTCTCCGCGGATTTTTAAAGCCCTATTCCAAAGCAGAGGCAGAGAAGATTGCAGAGGAATACATTAAGCTTCTGAGCATCAAAACCGCATCGGCAGACACCCCGATTAAGTCGCTGTCCGGCGGTAACCAGCAGAAGGTTATTCTGGCAAGGTGGCTTCTGACCCATCCGGAGTACCTGATTCTGGATGAGCCGACACGTGGTATTGATATCGGAACAAAGGTGGATATCCAGAAGCTGGTGCTGAAGCTTGCATCCGAGGGAATGAGTGTAACCTTTATTTCTTCGGAGATGGATGAGATGCTGCGTACCGGTTCCCGCCTGGTGGTAATGCGCGACCGGAAGGTTGTAGGCGAGCTTTCAGGTGAGGATCTGAATCAGACCAGCGTCATGAGTACGATTGCCGGAGGTGACAAGTAATGCAGACAGCAGAAAAAAAGACAGGAAAAGGCAGCTTCCTTAGCAATCTGCTCCATCAGCAGATTATCATTCCGCTGGCAGCCCTTTTACTTCTCTTCTTATTTAACCTGATTGTAGACC
>CAKRTY010000357.1 GCA_934402125.1 uncultured Anaerosacchariphilus sp.
ACGTAGAGCTGACAAGCGCTGGAGATTCCAAGGTTAAGGTTATCAAGGTTGTTCGTGAGGTAACTGGTCTGGGTCTGAAGGAAGCTAAGGATCTGGTAGACGGTGCACCGAAGGTTCTGAAAGAGGGCGTTTCCAAGGCTGAGGCTGATGAGCTGAAGGCTAAGCTTGAGGAGCAGGGAGCAACTGTAACTCTGAAATAAGTTTTACGGAGCTTAGAAAGCCGGGCGGAGTAATCTGCCCGGCTTGTTTTAAATCGGAATAAAAACATCTGCAAAAATCACGAATCTATCCAACTACAGTTCTGAAAAAAATCTCCATAAATCACAAAAAATACTTGACTTAGACCTTGCTTTATGGTATCATGTACGGTGCACTATTGTGGTGAGCTAGGCTCTGAATTCATTAGGCGCTTTTGTGCAAAATGACGAAATGTGCAATACTTCCATATTAAATAAGGGGTGAACGTCAATGGAAAAGAACAGAATACGTCCGGTCACAACCGGTAAGAACTTCAGAATGAGCTATTCCAGACAGAAAGAAGTCCTGGAGATGCCGAACCTCATAGAGGTCCAGAAGGATTCCTACGATTGGTTCCTTCGGGAAGGTCTTCGAGAAGTGTTCGATGACATCTCTCCCATCGCCGATTACAGCGGACGTCTGAGTCTGGATTTTGTGGACTTCACGCTCTGTACCGGTGAGGATGAGCTCAAATATACGATTGAACAATGCAAGGAAAGAGATGCGACTTACGCAGCTCCCCTGAAGGTAAAGGTACGTCTTTATAATAAAGAGACAGACGAAATCAATGAACATGAAATTTTCATGGGTGACCTGCCGCTGATGACAGAGACAGGTACATTTGTGATCAACGGCGCAGAACGTGTTATCGTTAGCCAGCTTGTTCGTTCCCCTGGAATTTACTATGCGATTGATCATGATAAATTAGGAAAGGGCCTCTATTCCTGTACGGTTATTCCGAACCGTGGTGCATGGCTGGAGTATGAGACAGATTCCAACGATGTATTTTATGTACGTGTAGACCGTACCAGAAAGGTTCCCGTAACAGTTCTGATTCGTGCTCTGGGCTACGGAACCAATCCGGAGATCGTAGATCTGTTCGGTGAGGAGCCGAAGATCCTGGCAACTCTGGCAAAGGATACGGCAGAGAGCTATCAGGAAGGTCTTCTGGAGCTGTATAAGAAGATCCGTCCGGGTGAGCCGCTGGCAGTGGACAGCGCGGAGAGCCTGATCATGAGTATGTTCTTCGATCCCAGAAGATACGATCTGGCAAAGGTTGGACGTTACAAATTCAATAAAAAGCTGATGCTGCGCAACCGGATTACCGGTCATGTGCTGGCAGAGGACGTGGTAGATACACAGACCGGAGAGATTCTGGCAGAGGCAGGCACCGAGGTAAGCCGCGAGCTGGCAGATGAGATCCAGAACGCAGCCGTACCGTTCGTTATGATTCAGACAGAGGAACGCGACGTCCGCGTGATCTCCAGTATGATGGTAGATCTGCGCTATTACGTAGATGTAGATCCGGAGGAGCTGGGTATTACAGAATTAGTATATTATCCGGCGCTGAAAAAGATACTGGAAGAAAATGAAAGCATCGAGGATATCAAGGAAGCGATTAAGCGCGAGATCCACGAGCTGATTCCGAAGCATATTACCAAGGAAGATATCATTGCTTCCATCAACTATAACCTGCATCTGGAGTATGGTATCGGTAACGAGGACGATATCGACCATCTGGGCAACCGTCGTATCCGTGCGGTAGGCGAGCTGCTTCAGAACCAGTACCGTATCGGTCTTTCCAGACTGGAGCGTGTGGTTCGTGAGAGAATGACAACACAGGATGTGGAGAGCATTTCCCCGCAGTCCCTGAT
>CAKRTY010000358.1 GCA_934402125.1 uncultured Anaerosacchariphilus sp.
GAACGGCGTTTTCCGGGACGCCCAGAACCTTTGCCGCTTCCTCTGCGGTCTCCTTACAGTAGCCCATGCCCTCCTCGCCGGTGCAGGCGTTGGCAATACCGGAGTTTACGATGACTGCCTGGGCATAGGGAGACTCCTTTACAATCTTCTGATCCCATTTCACCGGAGCCGCCTTGACCAGATTGGTGGTGAAGGTGCCCGCCGCGTGACAGGGCTTTTCGCTGTATACAAGAGCCATGTCGTTACGTCCCTGGTATTTGATGGCTGCCGCCGCTGCCGCTGCCTCAAAGCCCTTTGCCGCTGTGACGCCGCCTTTGATTTCTGTGATTTTCATAATACTCCTCCCTTTCCGTTGTAAAGTCTATTCATTAAACGCTTCTATGTTTTCTTTATTTAAAACAAAATCATAATAATTCAGATCGAGACGCTGCGTCCAGCCGATACGGTTCCAGAAAGCGTTGCCGATATCGTTCTGGGTAAAGGCAATCAGGGATACCTTGCTGATCTGTTCTTCTTTTAAGGCGTTCATGGCAAAGACTACCATAGCCTTGCCAATCCCCTTCATCCGGTAATCCCGGTGGACGCAGACATGGTAGAGACAGCCCCGGCGTCCGTCGTGGCCGCAGAGAATACTGCCTACCACCTTTCCGTCCTCGATGGCCACCACGCTGGTGGTGGGATTCCGTTTTAAAAACCGCTCCACGCCCACTCTGGAATCGTCAATGCTCCGGATCGCGAAGCCCTTAATGGTCATCCAGAGGGCGTAGACGCCGTCATAATCGTCAATGGTCATTGTTCGGATCGTCATATTTCTGTACCTCGCCGTTACGGAAACATGGGGACGAGCTCCAGGCCCTCGCTCTCTTTTTGTCCGAACATCAGGTTCATATTCTGGACCGCCTGTCCTGCCGCGCCCTTCACCAGATTGTCCATGGCTCCCATCATAATCACACGCTTTGTTCTCGGATCAATCTTGAAGTTCACGTCCACATAGTTGCTGCCCTCCACCCATTTGGTCTGGGGGCATACGTCCCGTTCCAGCACACGGACAAATTTCTCGTCCGCGTAATATTTATCATAGGCTGCCTTTGCTTCCTCATAGGAAATGTCCTTTTTCAGGGACGCGTAGGCTGTAATCAGAATTCCCCGGTTCATGGGAACCAGATGGGGCGTAAAATTCAGCAGCACCGGTTCTCCCGCCGCATAGGAAAGCTGCTCCTCAATCTCCGGCGTATGGCGGTGATTTGCCACGCCGTAGGCCTTGATATTTTCATTGACCTCGCAATACAGATTGTCCACCTTGGCGCTTCTGCCTGCGCCGGAGGTTCCGGACTTGGCGTCGATGATAATGGTGTTCGGATCGATCAGCCCTTCCTTTAAAAGCGGATAGATGGAAAGGGTGCTGCAGGTGGGGTAGCAGCCCGGATTGGCCACCAGCCGCGCCTTCTTTACCGCCTCCCGGTTGATCTCACAGAGTCCGTAGACGGCCTCCGGGATAAACTGGGGCGTCGGGTGCTGGATCTTATACCATGCTTCATAGGTCGCCACGTCTTTAATCCGGAAATCCGCGCTTAAGTCTATGATTTTTACCTTGGAAAGGATCTCCTCATTTACCAGAGAGGCGCACAGACCCTGGGGCGTCGCTGTAAAAATCACGTCTACCTGGTCTGCCAGCGCTTCCATATTATCGTCCATGCATTTGTCGTCTACAATCTGAAACATGTTCTGATAAACTTCCGCGTACTTCTTATCTATGTAGCTTCTGGAGCCGTACCATTTGATCTCCACATCCTTATGTCCCGTGAGAATGCGGACCAGCTCGCCGCCTGCGTATCCGGTTGCTCCGATAATTCCTGCTCTAATCATACTCTTGCCCTCTCT
>CAKRTY010000359.1 GCA_934402125.1 uncultured Anaerosacchariphilus sp.
TTTATCGTGGACCGGCTGCACGGCGAGGTGCTTCCGTCGGCGTTCCTGTCTTCCGTGGTGGACGACTGCATGGAGAAGGGCGTGGACGTGACAGCAGGCGGAGCCAAATACAATTTCTCAGGCATTCAGCTGATTCAGGTGGCAAATATTGCGGACAGCCTGGCGGCTCTGAAAACCCTGGTTTTTGATGAAAAACGGGTAGATCGCCAGAGACTTCTGACCGCCCTCAAAAATGATTTTGCGGGGGAAGAGGTTCTTCGCAAAATGCTGCTGGAGCGGGCGCCCAAGTATGGCAATGATATCGACTGGGTCGATCAGCTGGCGGTGAAATGGCACAAATATTTCGCGGAGCGTCTGGAAACATATACGAACGTTCGTGGAGGACGGATTCAGACAGGTCTGTACACCGTGTCGGCTCATGTGCCTATGGGACTGAATATCGCAGCAACACCGGACGGCAGAAAATCAGGTACTCCGTTGGCGGACGGCGGAGTGTCCGCGGTATACGGACGGGACAAGCTGGGTCCCACAGCCCTTCTGAATTCCGTATCCAAGCTGCATTCCGAGCTGGGATCCAACGGTTCCCTGTTGAATATGAAATTCCTGCCGGAATTCTTTGATACCGAGCAGGGCATTGAGAACTTCTGCGCACTGCTCCGCACCATGGTGGATCTGAAGATTAACCACTGCCAGATCAACGTGGTACGCCGGGCGGATCTTTTGGCAGCTAAGAAGAATCCGGAGCAGTTCTCCGGCCTGACCATCCGCGTGGCGGGTTATACCGCGTTCTTTGTGGAGCTGGCAGACGATCTGCAGGATGAGATTATAGCGAGAACATCATTTGGAGGAGAAGGATAATGGAAAAAGGTCTGGTCTTTGACATCAAACGGTTCGCCGTACATGACGGAAAAGGGATCCGTAGTACCGTATTCCTGAAGGGCTGCCCGCTTCACTGCGCCTGGTGCCACAATCCGGAAGGAATGGTAAAAAAAAGAAGAGTCTGGTGGGTGGAGAACCACTGCATCGGCTGCGGTGCCTGCGTAAATTCCTGTCCCCAGAAAGCGATTACAGCAGATAAAAAAGGCATACATGTGAACCCGGCTCTGTGTAAGGGCTGCAGTACCTGCATAGACGGCTGCCCCACAGGCGCTATGCGCTGGGACAGCAAAGAGATGACCGTGGACGAAGTCATGGAGGTCATTCGAAGAGACTGCATCGCCTACAAGAAATCCGGCGGCGGCGTTACCATTTCCGGAGGGGAGCCCACCGGTGAACAGGCGGAATTCGCCCTGGCAATTCTTCGGGAGTGTAAGAAGGAAGGTTTCCGGACAGCCATCGAGAGCAGTCTCTATACCAGACCGGAGATTCTGGAGCAGTTTGAGGATGTGGTGGACGATTTCATCGCTGACATTAAGATTTTTGACGAGGAGCGCCATAAAGAGGCGACCGGCGTAAGTAACAAGCGAATTCTGGAAAACATCCGGGATCTGACCAGCCGCCATAAGCTGCTCCTTCGGACCCCGATGATCCCGGGCTATACCTCGGATTTGGAAAATATCCGGGCCATCGGTGAATTTGTTCGGAAGCTTCCGAATGTGGAGATGGAACTTTTGAACTTTAACCCGTTATTTACCCAGAAATACCACTATCAGGACGAAGAACCGGTCTGTCCTCAGGCAGAACGTCTGACCGGGCAGGAGATGGAGATCCGCAGGGGCATTCTGGAGGAAATGGGAATTAAAGTGATACGTTAAACAGTAAAACAAAAGAGAGAAAACAGAAAGGAAGGGAACAGTATTATGGTAATTGATATGCATACATTTCCGGGATTTTTTGAGGAAATCTGTGAAGACCCGAAAAAAATTGAATTCAG
>CAKRTY010000360.1 GCA_934402125.1 uncultured Anaerosacchariphilus sp.
GTCCTTCATGGCATTGTAAAGATTGCTTCCAAAATGGGAATTTCTACCATTCAGTCCTATCAGGGCTCCAAGATTTTCGAGGCCATCGGTATCGATAAAAAGGTGGTAGACAAGTATTTTACCGATACCGTCAGCCGGGTAGGCGGCATTACCCTGGAGGATATCGAGAAACAGGCGGACGAGCTGCATTCCGCAGCCTTTGATCCGCTGGGACTGGACGTGGATCTGACACTGGAGAGCGTGGGACGCCATAAGAGCAGAAGCGGCGGGGAGAAGCACCTTTACAATCCCCAGACCATTCATCTGCTGCAGGAGTCCACAAAGCGCGGCGATTACAAGATGTTCAAGGAGTACACGGAGCTTATCAACGGGGAGAACAACCGGGGCTATCTCCGGAGACTGATGGACTTCAACTATCCGAAGAAGGGCGTGCCCATCGAGGAAGTTGAGAGCGTAGATTCCATCGTGACCCGGTTTAAGACGGGAGCCATGTCCTACGGTTCTATCTCCCAGGAGGCCCATGAATGTCTGGCGATTGCCATGAATACCCTTCATGGAAAATCCAATTCCGGCGAGGGCGGTGAGAGCCTGGAGCGTCTGGAAATCGGACCCGACGGACTCAACAAATGTTCTGCTATCAAGCAGGTGGCATCCGGACGCTTTGGCGTGACCTCCCGCTACCTGGTAAGCGCAAAGGAGCTGCAGATTAAGATGGCCCAGGGCGCGAAGCCCGGAGAGGGCGGCCATCTGCCGGGCGGAAAGGTGTATCCGTGGATTGCCAAGACAAGACATTCCACACCGGGCGTGAGCCTGATTTCCCCGCCGCCTCACCACGATATTTATTCCATCGAGGATTTGGCGCAGCTGATTTATGATTTGAAGAATTCCAACCGTGACGCGCGGATTTCCGTAAAGCTGGTTTCTGAGGCCGGCGTAGGAACCGTCGCGGCCGGCGTAGCCAAGGCGGGAGCCCAGGTTATCCTGATTTCCGGCTATGACGGAGGTACCGGAGCAGCACCCAGAAGCTCCATTCACAACGCGGGACTTCCCTGGGAGCTGGGACTGGCTGAGACCCACCAGACCCTGATTCTGAACGGACTAAGAAGCCGTGTCCGGATTGAGACCGACGGCAAGCTTATGACCGGAGAGGACGTGGCAATCGCCGCTATGCTGGGCGCGGAGGAGTTTGGTTTTGCAACCGCTCCGCTGGTAACCATGGGCTGCGTGATGATGCGTGTGTGCAACCTGGATACCTGTCCGGTGGGCGTAGCGACCCAGAATCCGGAGCTGAGAAAGCGTTTCCGCGGCAAGCCGGAATACGTCATCAACTTCATGCGGTTTATCGCCCAGGATCTGCGGGAATATATGGCGCGCCTCGGCGTCCGCACCGTAGACGAGCTGGTGGGACGCTCCGATCTTCTGAAGGTCAGAGAGGGGCTTAGCGGCCGTCAGGCAGAGATTGATTTAAGCAATATCTTAGATAACCCCTTTGCGGGAAAGGGCCAGAAGGTCATCTTCGATCCGAAGCAGGTATACAACTTCGAGCTGGAGAAAACCCTGGATCAGAGAGTGCTGTTTAAGCAGCTGCTTCCGGCCCTGGAGCATGCTTCCAGACGCAGCATTGAGGTAGAGGTGAAGAATACGGATCGCGCCTTTGGCACCATGTTTGGGTCCGAGATTACCAAGCGATATCCGGAAGGCCTGGAGGAGGATACCTTCGTGGTTAAATGTAAGGGCGCGGGCGGACAGAGCTTCGGAGCCTTTATCCCGAAGGGACTGACCCTGGAGCTGGAGGGCGACAGCAACGACTACTTCGGCAAGGGACTGTCCGGCGGCAAACTGGTGGTTTATCCGCCCAAGGG
>CAKRTY010000361.1 GCA_934402125.1 uncultured Anaerosacchariphilus sp.
GCAATCTTATCCCGGTCAAATACCTCCTGCTTATTCAGCTTCTGCATCTCCCGGATCGCCACCGGCGTTGTAATATCATTTCCCAGAACCAGATCCAGATCGGCCTCAATAAGCTGTCCCGCCTTCACCTCGGGAAGGCCTGCATGCGCCGCAAGGATCTTCTGTGTCATTGTCATTCCCATGATTTTATTCTCCTTTTATTTGTAATTTGTACAGTTTCTTTCGCTTCTTGTATTCTAACACATTTATTGATATAATTAAAATACATAATAATCATATTTATTATAACCTTAGATTATATTGTTGAGCCATTGCCAGACAATCCGGCTCTATCTGACTTTTACTCATAGAAAGGATTTTCTCATGAACCAGAATTTATCTCTTTATCGCATCTTCTATACGGTCGCCCTGACCGGAAATATCTCCCATGCCGCCGATGAGCTTTTCATCAGCCAGCCGGCCGTCAGCAAATCCATCCGAAAGCTGGAGCAGTCCATGAATACCTCCCTGTTCACCCGGTCCTCCCGGGGCGTCCAGCTGACCGAAGATGGGGAACTGCTTTTCTCCCATGTAAAATCTGCCTTCCAGACTCTGGAAAACGCGGAAAACCAGCTACGGCTCCGTCGGGAGCTGGGCATGGGCCAGCTTCGTATCGGTGTCAGCTCCACCCTCTGTAAATATGTGCTACTGCCCCGGCTCTCTGCTTTTATCAAATCCCATCCTCACCTGCGGGTCACCATCTCCTGTCAGTCCACCAACCAGACGCTGCAGATGCTGGAAAACGGCGACCTGGATCTGGGGCTCACCGGACGGCCGGAGAATCCGGGCATGCTCCTTTTTTCCCCGGTCATGGAGATTCAGGATACCTTTGTGACTACCCGGGATTATCTGGACAATCTGGTACGGCAGCTGGGACAGCCTATCTCCGCCCCCCTTTCTCCGGAGGTTTCTGTCTCTTTCCTGAAAAATGGCGTCCTGATGCTGCTGGATCAGGAAAATCTGACCCGGCAGTATCTGGACGCCCATCTGAAGGAGCATACTCTGTTTCCGGAAAATATTCTGGAAACGACCTCCATGGATCTGCTGATTGATTTTGCCCGGGTGGGACTTGGTATCGCCGGAGTTATCCGGGAATTCGTACAGGCGGAGCTTTCCAGCGGCGCGCTTCTGGAGCTGCCGCTGCCCTTCCCTCTTCCGCCCAGGGAAATCGGGTTTCTGTGCCGGGAAGAGGCGGAGTATAAAAGAATCTAGGTTGTGTACGGACAGAGAACCGCGATAGTTTCTCTCCGGAACACGTCGATTTTTCTGTTTCTCGCAGACGGCTTATCCGCGCCCGATCGCCAAACTCGGCCCGAATGGGCCTCGGACAGTGGCTCCTTCGGGCGCTGCCAGTCTGCTCGTCACTACAAAAAATCAACTATCGTTCCTGAGAGAAAATATCGCGGTTCTCCTGTTCAGAATGTAGTTTCTATACTTTATTTATTCCTACTCCACTGTCACGCTCTTCGCCAGGTTCCGGGGCTTATCCACGTCCAGTCCTCTGGCTACGGACACATAGTAGCCAATAAGCTGCAGCGGGATCACAGCCAGGGATGCTGCGAAATGCTCGTCGGTTTTCGGGATGTAGGTGACGAAGTCTGCCGTATCCTCAATGTTATAATGGCCGTAGGTGGTCAGTCCCATCAGATACGCGCCGCGGCTCTTACATTCCACCATGTTGCTGACGGTCTTTTCATAGAGCGCGCTCTGGGTCAGAATTCCGATGACCAGAGTACCGTCCTCGATAAGGCTGATGGTACCATGCTTCAGTTCTCCTGCCGCATAGGCTTCGGAATGGATATAGC
>CAKRTY010000362.1 GCA_934402125.1 uncultured Anaerosacchariphilus sp.
GGTGGGAAGCGTCACCAATACCAATACGATCCATGAGAACGTGCTGTCCTCGGCATTTGGGGATCCGGGAGCAGAGGATCTGCCGGATATGTTTGTTTCCTATCCGAAGACCGTGCTGGCATTGCCTGATGAAACAGAACTGGTGGATTATCAGGACTATTTTTCTGAGGAAGAATTAAGCGGCTTTATTCCGGCTTTTCTTACAGAGGGACAGATCGATGGCAGACAGCTGATCCTTCCGGTTGCGAAGTCCACGGAGATTATGTTTGTAAATGAAACGGCATTTAACCGGTATGCGGAAGTCAGCGGAGCTTCTCTTTCCGATCTGGAAACCTGGGAGGGAATCTTCCGTCTGGCCGAGGATTACACCAGATGGACGGATGAGCAGACGCCGGATATTCCGGAGGACGGAAAACCTTTTTTTGTCCATGATTATCATTTTAACTATTTTCAGGTGGGCGTAGAGTCCCTGGGAGAGCATTTCTTTACGAAGGACGGAACGGAGCTTGTCTTCGGACCTGCCTTTGAGCGGGTGTGGGCGCCTTATGCCAGAGCGGCAGTGGAGGGCGGTATCTGGCTTCAGAGCGGTTACGCTACAGAACCGCTGCGAACCGGGGATTCCATTGTGTCCGTGGCCTCCTCTGCCAGCGTTCTGTATTATTCCGATACGGTGACCTATGCGGACAATACTACAGAGAAGGTGAATATGATCTCAATGCCCTGTCCGGTTTTTGAAAATGGGGAAAAGCTGGTAATGCAGCGGGGCGCGGGAATCTGCACGGTAAAGTCTACTCCTGAGCGGGAAAAAGCCTGTATCACATTTTTAAAGTGGCTGACAGACCCGGAGCGGAATGTGGAATTTGTGACACAGCTGGGATATATGCCGGTAAAACAGGAATCTTTTGAAAAATATCTTCCGGCCGCAATCGACCGGCTTCAGGATCCCATGTACCAGTCTCTGTACCAGGCATTTTTAAAGACCCAGGAGCAATATATCTTCTATACGGCTCCGCAGTATGATACCTATCTGGAGTTGGAAACCAGATTTGAGGATCTGGTCCGTCAGAAGCTTCAGATTGCGCGCCGTTCCTTCCTGGAGCTTCCGGAGCAGTCTCCGGAGGAGCTGGCAGAGACAACACTGGAGAGTTTCAAGAAGGATTATCAGCCATGAAGATAAGAAAGGCGGTGACGCAATGAGTCACTTGTTTCATAAGGTCAGCTATTCGCTGCGTCACTGGAATGAGGTCGGCGTATCCATGCAGCGAAAATTGACCCTGTATGTGGCCTGTATGGTGCTGTTTGTATTTGTGGCAGGCGTAGTTGTGATTCAGAAAGCAGGGATTGTGCCGGGATCGGAGCGTAACCTGGGGGAGGCACTGACGGTACAGCACCAGAATACCGTTTCAGCGATGACGAAGCAGATGGATCTCCTGACGGCAAGAAGCATTAATCTTTCGGAAGAAATCACGCGGACCATGGAGCAGGTGCTGATCGATCATGGAAAAAATTTTTCGGATCTCAATGATGATCCCCAGCTGATTCTGGATCTGGAGAATTCCCTGTATGGCTCCCTGGAGACGGTTCTGCGATCCAATGCATGCAGCGGCGCGTTTTTCGTGCTGGACGCCACGGTAAATACAAAGGCAGAATCAGCAGATACCTCCCGTATGGGAGTTTACCTGCGTTTTTCGGATCTGAAGGCTGTCGGAACGGCAAATCAGCATATGGTGTATTTCCGCGGGGCGGCGGATCTGGCCAGAAAAAAACAGATCCAGATGCACAATCGCTGGGATCTGGAGTTTGACACGTCGCTGATTCCCTGTTACGACACGCTCCTGCAC
>CAKRTY010000363.1 GCA_934402125.1 uncultured Anaerosacchariphilus sp.
GCCTCGGAAACCGGGGTATTGATTACACGTTCTTTTCCAAATTTATCCAGAAGGCCGATGGAGTTACCATTCATGCCGGATTCCACGTCTTCACCGATCATAACGACGTTTTCATCCCGCGTCATTTCTTCCATAATCGCTTCACTGATGGCCTGGGAAATTCTCTTCTTCTTTGCCATACTACCACCCCCTAACCGGCATTGTGTAATGCTCGTCTGTGTACATATCGGTGTAAGCCTCGGACAGATCCGGGTATGGAGAATCGATCATGAACTGAACGCCCTCCTCGATCTCCTTATCCACTTCCGCGATGATGGCGTCCAGCTCATCCTTGGTGATGCCCTCAGCCAGCAGCTTCTGCTCGAACGCGGGAATCGGGTCGCGTTTCTTCCAAGCCTCTACCTCTTCTTCTTTACGATAACGGAACGGGCAGATCTTCGGGTAGCTGTTGAAATGATCGAAGAAACGATAGCATTTCGCCTCGATGAGAGTCGGGCCTTCGCCTGCCCGCGCGCGCTCTACCGCTTCCAGTGTGGCTGCGTGAACCGCCTCAATATCCATGCCGTCTACGGTGACGCCCGGCATATTGTAGCCTGCGGCCCGGACGGAGATGTCCTTGACACTGGTGGCGTAATCTGCGTCGGTGGTGATGGCGTATTTATTATTTTCGCAGAGGAAAATGATGGGCAGCTTCAGAATGGAAGCCAGGTTCATACATTCGTGAATGGTTCCCTCATTGGCTGCGCCGTCTCCGAAGTAAGCGACGGTTACGGTGTGGTCGTCTTTATACTTGTTGGCGAATGCCACGCCCAGGGCGATGCAGACACCCTGTCCTACCATACCGTTGGCGCCGTAGATGCCGTGTTCCAGGGATGTGATGTGCATGGATCCGCCTTTGCCCTTGCAGTAACCGGTGGTCTTGCCCGCCAGCTCCGCGAACATGTACTTGACTTCTCCACCCTTGGCGATCAGATGTCCGTGTCCTCTGTGGGTACTGGTTACGGAATCCTCTTTTGTCAGTGCGGAGGATACGCCTACAGCCACGGCCTCCTGACCGATATACTGGTGCGCTTCTCCCCAGGCATGACCTTCGGCAATCAGCTGAGGCAATCTGCTCTCAAACTGGCGAATCAGCAGCATATCTTTGTATGCTTTTAACTTTTGCTCTCTGTTTAATGCCATCTTAAAGCCTCCTTTATAGAAAATATAAACAAAGAAAAATGAAAACACGAGAAATCTTTGTATATTTATTATACAACGGATCGAGAACAATGCAATTCCACAAATCAGCACAAAAGTATGTCGGATTCCGTGGTTTGACAAAAGAAAAACAATTCTATTATAATAGGGAAAATGATTGGAAAGTGGGGAAAGATTTTATGCGTTTTCGTCCGTGTATCGATATCCATAACGGGCAGGTGAAGCAGATTGTCGGCGGCAGCCTGATTGATGAAAATGATTTTGCCAGGGAAAATTTTGTGTCGGAGCAGGACGCGGCCTGGTACGCGAAGCTTTATCGAGAGGACGGCCTGAGGGGCGGTCATGTGATATTGTTGAACGGCGCGGATTCGCCCTACTACGAGGCCACGAAAGCCCAGGCGCTGAAAGCGCTTCGCGCGTATCCGGGAGGGCTTCAGATTGGCGGCGGTATCTGCCCGGAGAATGCGGCGGAATATCTGGACGCGGGAGCAAGCCAGGTTATCGTGACCTCCTATGTCTTCCAGGACGGACAGATTCGCTATGAGAAGCTGGAGAAAATGCTCTCGGCGGTAGGCCGTGAACGTCTGGTGCTGGATTTAAGCTGCCGCAAAAAGGACGGCGCGTATTACATTGTCACC
>CAKRTY010000364.1 GCA_934402125.1 uncultured Anaerosacchariphilus sp.
GGACTATCACATCCAGGTGACCTTTGGTTACCGGGTCAAAGCTTCCCGCATAGATTGCTCTAATCATTCGTCTCCCTCATCCGGCTCTATAAAAAGATGCCGGTTCGTCTTGTATTTTTTTATCTTACGGATCCGGTATCCCAGATCCTCTATCCAGTCCGTATCCTCCGAAAGCGCTGTTTCCAGAACGATGGTGGTATCCTCCGTCATGAGATCGGAATTCCGAAGATAAGCCAATACCTCCTTCTCCAGTCCCTTTCCATAGGGCGGATCCAGAAAAATGAGATCAAAGGGCTCTTCTCCCTCCAGTACCCGTAGAGCTCCCAGAGCGTCCATAAAAAATACCCGGGCCCGGTCGGCAAGTCTGGTAAACGCCAGGTTCTCTCCGATACAGTCATAAGCCTTCCGGTTATTTTCCGCAAAAGCGGCAAAGTCCGCTCCCCGGCTCAGGGCCTCGATACCGATAGCGCCGCTGCCGCCAAAGAGATCCAGAAACCGGCAGCCCGGAATCTCCGGCTGCAGCATATTAAACAAAGTTTCTTTGATCCGATCTGTCGTGGGCCGGGTATCCAGGCCTTCGATACAGCGAAGGGGCATACTTCTGGCTGTTCCTGCTATGACTCTCATCTCTTACCCCCTTACCTGCCCGTTTCCGGTAATTTCGTACTTATAGGAAGTCAGCGCCACAAGTCCCATGGGGCCTCTGGCATGAAGCTTCTGGGTACTGATGCCAATCTCCGCGCCAAAGCCGAATTCAAAGCCATCCGTGAAACGGGTAGAAGCATTGACATACACGGCTGCTGCGTCCACTTCCTTTAAAAACTTATCCGCGTGCTCCTGATTTTTTGTAATAATGGCCTCAGAGTGTCCGGTGTTATAACGGTTGATATGGGCAATGGCTTCCTCGATGGTATCCACGGTCTTTACCGACAGAATATAATCCAGATATTCCGTTCCCCAGTCTTCTTCCGTGGCCTTCTTCATGGGAACTGCCTCCCGGGCAGCCTCATCCCCGCGCAGCTCCACCTGCTTCTCCTGCAGGCGTTTTGCCAGAAGAGGCAGGAATTCATCCTTCACTTTGCGGTTTACCACCAGGGACTCACAGGCATTGCAGACGCCGATCCGCTGGGTCTTGGCATTGTATACAATATCCACTGCCTGATTGAGATCCGCCGTCTCGTCCACATAGATATGGCAGTTTCCAGATCCGGTTTCGATCACGGGAATGGTACTGTTGTTTACTACCGTAGCGATAAGCCCGGCGCTTCCCCGAGGAATCAGCACATCTATGTATTGGTTCAGCTTCATAAAGGCTGCCGCCGTCTCCCGGCTGGTATCCGTCAGAAGCTGAATCGCGGTTTCCGGATAACCGCAGACCTGAAGAGCCTTCTGCAGCACCCGGGTGATCGCCAGGTTGGAATGAATCGCGTCGCTTCCGCCCCGGAGTACCACCGGATTGCCCGTCTTAAAGCAGAGTCCGAAGGCGTCTGCGGTTACATTGGGTCTCGCCTCATAGATGATACCGATAACGCCCAGAGGCACCCGTACCTGACGGATATGCAGGCCGTTTTCCGGTATCCAGTCCTTCATAATCTCGCCCACCGGATCCGGAAGCTCGGCAATCTGGCGAAGTCCCTCTGCCATTCCTTCGATCCGTTCCCCGGTCAGCTTCAGGCGATCCAGAAGCCCCGGCTTCATACCGCGCGCTCTGCCTGCCTCCATATCCTGCTCATTGGCTTTCAGAATCTCGTCCTGCTCTGTTACCAGAAGCTCTGCCGCTTTTTGGAGCACCCGGTCCTTTTCTTCACGGCACAGCACCCGGAGAACCGGC
>CAKRTY010000365.1 GCA_934402125.1 uncultured Anaerosacchariphilus sp.
TTCATGCTCAGATAGATGACGTCCTCTATCGTGGTAATCTCCAGATCTGCCGTATTCTGATAGTCCGTGCCATTTACAGCATTGTACAGCTCCAGCAGATCCTCCTCATCCTGAAATATCAGACGAAACAGCCGATCCTTATGCTCTCTCTGTACCGGTTTTCTGGTTCCGTGAAAGCCGCTTCGCTTCCGACGCTTTGATTTGGAAATCGTTCGATTACTCATGTCCTGTTCTCTCCTTTTTTATTATACGTTTTACTTCTCCTTCCTGCAAGGGCATAGAATAGCTTTTTTCTGTTACATTTTTGCATACTTCGCCCTTCGGGCGTACTTTGGGTGTGTTGATTTCGAACTGAAATCCAGACTTTTATCTTTCGTGAACAGCTGCGGAAGACACCGCGCTGCATATCGTGTAAAATGAATCCTGTTTCATAAAAAACAGCGCCGACCGGATATGCGCCTTTTTCACACGACATACCTTTTATCGACACTGTTATTTTACCAATTTATACCAAATTTTACAAGTCCTTTTCTTTTATTTCTTCCTATTCATACCGCAAGGCCTCGATCGGGTTCATTTTTGCCGCCTTGTTGGCCGGATAATAACCAAAGAATACGCCAATCAGAATAGAGAAGGTCACGGAAAATACGATACCACCCACGGAGGGCTTCGCCGCATAGCCTAAAGCATTGGTGGCTATCGCCGCCAGGATAAGTCCCAGGACAATACCGATAAAGCCGCCCAGCAGACAGATGACGATGGATTCTGTAATAAACTGAAGCCGGATAGAGCCGTTGGTGGCCCCCAGAGCCTTTCGGGTACCGATTTCCCGGGTTCGTTCCGTGATGGATACCAGCATGATGTTCATGACGCCGATACCGCCTACCAGCAGGGAAATGCCTGCGATAACGGAAATGGCAATGGACACCGTAGACAGCATATCTGTCATGGAGGAAACCATGCTCTCCATGCTGCTGGCGCTGATTTCAAAGCTGTCATTGTTCCGGTAATAGCTGTTATTAAACCAATTTTCCAGCTCCGTGCAGAGGCTGGTGGAATCCACGCCGGAGGCCGTCACAATGGTTAGCTGTGAATAACCAGCTGTGGAATGATTCTGATTCCGCGCTGCTTCCAGAGGCATATAGAGCGTGGTAGAGATATCCTCATCGGATTCGGTTGTAAAACCGCTGTCCTCATATTCGTAAACGCCCACAATGGCATAGCTGTAATAGCGGTTGCTCACGTAGACCTGCAGCTCGCTTCCCACCGCCGCGTCATAATCGCCGTTAAATAAGGTATCCGCCAGCTTATCCGATACCAGCACCACCCGTTTGGCCTTAGTCTGATCTGTATCAGTCAATGTCCGGCCCGCCAGCAGAGTCAGGGCCTCATTTTCCAGATAGGCGGCGTTGACGCCGGTCAGCGTCACATTTGCGGAAAGATTGCCATCCTCGGCGGTACCGCTTCCTGCGGATTCATTCAGGAGAATTTCACGGATGGAACCGGCAAATTCCTCCTTCATGGCGTCCAGCATTTCATCGGTAATATAGTCCTCATCATCCATGGTACTGCCACGGGAAAAGCCCATGAAGACCCGGCCGTCCGCCGTACTGGTCTCGCTGGTGCTTTTCTGGGACACGCCCAGGGTAATGTTGTTGACGCCCATATCCTCCATGGAACTGGTCACCGACGTACTGATGGAATTACCCACGCTCATAATCGCAATGACGGATCCGATCCCAATGATAATACCGAGCATTGTCAGAAGGGCGCGCATTTTGTTGGCTAAAAGACCGTTCAGGGCCAGCAGTATATTTTCACCGATCA
>CAKRTY010000366.1 GCA_934402125.1 uncultured Anaerosacchariphilus sp.
TCACGATATAGACGACGCGATCCGGGCAGGGATTCTGGAGGAGACAGACATTCCGGCGGAATATCGCGCCGTCCTGGGAAGCACAACCAGGGAGCGGCTGAATACGCTGGTCCACGATATCATTGCCCAGAGTATGGGAAAAGCAGAGATCTGTATGTCGGAGCCGGTGGAGAACGCCATGCATGCCCTGCGAAGCTTCATGTTTACCAACGTCTATACAAACCCCATAGCCAAGGGGGAAGAAGTCAAGGCCCGGAATATGCTGGAAGGGCTGTTTTATTATTATATGGAACACCCGGAGGAGTTGTCGGACGAATTCCGGACTATGCTGGAAAGCGGCCGGGATCCCCTGGAGCGGGTCGTGTGCGATTACATATCCGGTATGACGGATCAGTACGCCATTTACAAGTTTGAAGAATATTTTGTTCCAAAGGCATGGAACGCATAGGTGCAGAATCGATGTATTATCCAGAAGAGTTAATCGAAGAGGTGCGATCGCGAAATGACATTGTAGATGTGATTTCCGGTTATGTGCGGCTTCAGCGGAAGGGATCCAGTTACTTTGGACTCTGTCCCTTTCACAGTGAGAAGTCGCCTTCTTTTTCTGTGTCGCCGGGCAAGCAGATGTACTACTGTTTTGGCTGCGGGGCAGGCGGCAATGTGTTTACCTTTTTGATGGAATATGAAAATTATACCTTTCCGGAAGCGGTGAAGGTACTGGCAGATCGAAGCGGCGTGGAGCTTCCGGAGGTAGAGTATTCGGAGGAGGCAAGGCAGCAGGCAGATCTGAAAAGCAGACTTTTGGAGATCCAGAAGAAAGCGGCGAAGTATTATTACTATCAGCTTCGGCAGCCCCGGGGACGGATAGGATACGAGTATCTGAAAAACCGGGCGCTGACCGATGAAACCATTCAGAAGTTTGGTCTGGGATACTCCGGACAGCAGTCGGCGGAGTTGTATCAGTATCTGAAGCATGAGGGCTATTCGGACGCCCTTTTAAAGGAATCCGGTCTGTTCAGCATAGATGAGCGGAGCGGCGTCTACGATAAGTTCTGGAACCGGGTGATGTTTCCGATTATGGACGCCAATCACCGGGTTATCGGCTTTGGCGGGCGTGTTATGGGAGACGCCAAGCCCAAGTACCTGAACTCGCCGGAGACAAAGATCTTTGACAAAAGCCGGAATCTCTACGGGCTTAATTTTGCCCGCAGCTCCCGGAAAGGAAATCTGATTATCTGCGAGGGCTATATGGATGTCATCGCCCTCCATCAGGCAGGCTTTACCCAGGCCGTCGCGTCCCTGGGAACAGCTCTGACAGCCCAGCAGGCGATTTTAATGAAGCGGTATGCAGACGAGGTGCTGGTAACCTACGACAGTGATGAGGCGGGTACCAAAGCGGCTCTCCGGGCGATCCCGATTCTCCGGGACGCGGGTCTGACCATGCGGATCATCAATATGAAGCCCTATAAGGATCCGGACGAATTTATCAGGCAGATGGGCTGCGAAGCATTTCAGCAGCGGATCGACGAGGCCCAGGTCAGCTTCCTGTTTGAAGTGGAAGTACTGGAGCGGAAGTATAACTTAAAGGATCCGGCGGAAAAGACGGCCTTTTTTGACGAAACAGCGAAGAAGCTGCTGGGCTTCTCCGATGAGATTGAGCGCAACAATTACATAGAAGCCATTGCGGACCGGTACGGGACTGGCTATGAAGCGCTTCGGCGCAAGGTCAATCAGCTGGGGCTGACTCTGGGCGGGCAGGCGCCGGCTCCCAGACCCAGGGATTTGTCCGCAAACCGGAAGAAAGAGGAGGAGGGAA
>CAKRTY010000367.1 GCA_934402125.1 uncultured Anaerosacchariphilus sp.
AGGCCCATCCAGACGTATTCAACGTACTCTTACAGGTACTGGACGACGGACGTATCACTGATTCGCAAGGACGGACCGTGGACTTCAAGAATACGATCCTGATTATGACCTCCAATATCGGCTCTTCCTATCTGCTGGATGGTATTGACGAAAACGGCAATATCAAGCCGGAAGCACAGAATCTGGTCATGAACGACCTGCGTGCTCATTTCCGTCCGGAGTTCCTGAACCGTCTGGACGAAACCATTCTCTTTAAACCGCTGACCAAGGGCAATATCACACGAATCATTGATCTGCTGCTTAGTGAGCTGAATGAGCGTCTGGCTGACCGGGAGCTTTCCCTGGAGCTGACCGACGCCGCAAAGACATTCATTGCCGACCACGGCTTCGATCCGGTCTACGGTGCCCGTCCGCTGAAGCGTTACATGCAGAAGCACGTGGAAACCCTGGCCGCCAAGCTGATCTTAGGTGGCGAGATTTCTACAGGAGCAACCATCGTCATCGATGTGGAGAGCGACGGCCTGACTGCAAGAGTGAAATAAATTTGAAATGTAAAAACTCGCGGATGACCTTTTGATCATCCGCGAGTTTTTTATTATTCTTACTTTATGTCCAATCGCTTTCCGCTTCCGCCAGCTTCTCCTCCAGCGTATCTTTGAGAATCTCAAATGCCGGAAGAAAGCTGTCGCGTATCAGCATAATCATTTCATCCACTTCATCTTCATTGTAGATGTGAACGGACATATTTCGCTTTTTTAACATAAGCAGCCATACTTCCGAATCACTGAGAAATCCGATTTTATATCCGATCTGTAAGATTTCCCGCGGAGATCCGGTAACCGCTTCTTCTACACTATGCCGTTTCATAACCTCCTGTAACGCTTTCCACGCAAGCTCAAAGGTGAGGTTAAACTGTCCGATAATTCCGGTACGGTATATATCGTCTGTCTCTGCCATCTTAAAATCCGCATCTGCCAATATCGCCAGGCAATTCATAAAGTTATCAAGCTTTTTCATAAATCACCACACCGTCCCTTTCTATCTCTTCTTTTAATTCGTCTGAAATGGCTGCGTCTGCCTGTACAATATCAAACATCAGCAGGGAATGTATCTTTTCCTTTACATCCCAATAAAAACCGTCAAAATCTCCACCATATACAGCGATATCAATGTCGCTTCTCTCTGTATTCGTGCCTCGCGCTCGGGAGCCAAACAGTACAATTTTCGTGACAGAATGCTTTTTCGCAAAGGAACAAATCTCTCTTGCTGTTCGATCCGGTAAATTGTATTTCATATTCTGTATTGCCTCCTTCCCGTTAAATATATCCTGATATTTATTTTTTAGCATAACATAGTTTTACTTAATTCACAAGTTGTTAGCAGGCCACTGCTTCCGCTCACCCTTTTTCTTTTCTACCGGAATTTCAATCCCGTCAGCTTCCAGGCCACAAAGCCTGTAAGGCAGCCCACAATTACGCCGCCCAACACATCCGTCGGGAAATGCACGCCCAGATAAATCCGGGAAAACCCGATAACCGAAGCCACCAGTATCGCCGGAACGCCAATGCTGTGGGGCATGCCCAGGAACATAACCGAGGCCACCGCAAAGGCTGCGCCCGTATGTCCCGAAGGGAAGGAATAATCGGCCGGCTCCCGCACCAGAAGGATCAGATCCTCTAAAAGATGATAGGGACGCACTCTCGCCACCCAGTTCTTCAGAAGCAGATTGACCGTCAGAAATTCCAGAATCATAGAGGCCGTAGCCGCTTCCCCCACTCTTCGCCAACGGGGCTCTAGAAGCAGGGCCAGGC
>CAKRTY010000368.1 GCA_934402125.1 uncultured Anaerosacchariphilus sp.
CGTCCGTTTTTGTTACCGGTGAATCTGTCTGAGCAAATGGCTCTAACACTTTATACCCCAACGCATTTATCAGGACTTTCACATTATCAATAAATTCTTCCATAACCGCAATCTGAGATTCCTTCATCACTGTGTTGCGATATGTGTTCTTAGTCAGCACAATGTATCGATTACTGTTTCTGGCAATTTCTACAAAGCGGTTTTCAAGATATCTGATTAGAGCCTTATTCAAGTCTCTGCCCACAAAGATGACTGCCGTACTCCAATAATACTTTTCTTTTTCAGACTGGTAGTCACGTAAGTGCTGTACCAATCTTTCTTTTACATTTTCCGCCTCACCAATATAAACAGAATCAGAACCATCATCTTCTTTACAAAACAAGAAATATACTCCTGCCTGCGTTATATCGTCGCGATTGCAAGAAGCAACCTCGATACGTGGAATCTTGATGGCTTTTCCATTCCAATTCGATAATTCCGCTATGATGAGGCTGTCGGCTGTTCCGTTAACAAGGAACAATTCTATTGATTTTCCGTATGCCAAAGATGGCACTCTCCCTTCTATATGCTAAATGATAATTTACCTTATATAAAATATATCCGTTTACCACGATTCAAGCGTTATCTTCCCAATTCCCATAATATCATATCTCCGAGTGAACTATCTAGTTCTATGAACTTTTTTCTCGACAAGCATCCGCATTCCTACTGGGCGTCAATTTTTTCCTTCAGCTCCGTCAGATACATCCAGCGCTCCATCTTCTCATCCAGAAGGCTCTGCGCTTCTTCCTTTTCCTTCGTAAGCTCCGTTAAGCGGCTGTACTGGCTGGCATGGGCAATCATTTCTTTATCCAGCTCCTCGATCTTCGCTTCCAGCGCGGCGATATCGTCCTCAATGGTATCGAATTCCTTCTGTTCCTTGTAGGTGAATTTCAATTTCTTCTCACCCTTGTCCCAGGTGGCCTTCTTCTTTCCGCCGGGTTCGGAAGCTCCCGCTGCTTTTACGCTCTTGAAAGCACCGCCAAAATCCGCGCCTGCGCCGCCGTTTTCCCGGGCCAGCGCTTCCATATAGTCGGTATAACCGCCCTCGTACTGGCGGAAATGACCGTTGCCGTCGAAGGCGAAGATCCGATCCACCACATTGTCCAGGAAATATCGATCGTGGGAAACGAGAATTACAATGCCGATAAAGGAGTTCAGATAATCCTCCAGAATCGTCAGCGTGGGAATATCCAGCTCGTTGCTGACCTCGTCCATAATCAGCACATTGGGGCCGGTCTGCAGGACGCCCAGGAGATACAGCCGCCGCTTCTCCCCGCCGGAGAGCTTTCCGATGGGCGCGTACTGCATATCCGGGGTAAACAGAAAGCGTTCCAGCATCTGGGACGCCGTAATCCGTCCATCTCTCGTGGGAATGTACTCGGCAATGTCCTTCACATAGTCGATCACCCGCTGATTTTCATCCATTTCCGGCAGCTCCTGGGCGAAATAGCCAAGCTTGATCGTCTCGCCCACCTCCACATCGCCGGAATCCGGCGGGATCTGCCCTGCTATCATTTTCAGCAAAGTAGACTTTCCGCAGCCATTCGGGCCAACAAACGCGATCGTCTGATTTTTCAGGAAAATATAGGTAAAATCCTCAACAATCTTTCGGCCCTCGTATTCCTTGGATACGTGGTACAGCTCAATGGTTTTCTTGCCCATGCGGGTTTCGACCGAATCCAGCTCCACGGTTTTATCAAAGACCGGAGCCCTTCCGGCCTTCAACGCTTCCAGCCGATCCAGTCTCGCCTGCTGCTTGGTGG
>CAKRTY010000369.1 GCA_934402125.1 uncultured Anaerosacchariphilus sp.
GTTATATACAGCGCCGCAGTGCGCGGTAATTTGCGCGGGCAGAGGAGAGAAAAAGTTATGCCGATTAAAGTACAGAGTGATTTGCCGGTAAGGGCAATTTTGGAACAGGAAAATATTTTTGTCATGGATGAAAACCGGGCGTTGAGTCAGAATATCCGCCCGCTGAAGATAGGCATCCTGAACCTGATGCCGCTGAAGGAGGACACGGAGCTGCAGATTCTGCGGTCTCTGTCCAATACCCCGCTGCAGCTGGATATCACCTTTATCACAGTCAGCAGCCACGAGTCCAAGAATACGGCCCAGAGCCACATCAATAAATTTTATGAGCCCTTCTGTGAGGTAAAGAAGCGCCGTTTCGACGGCCTGATCATCACCGGTGCGCCGGTGGAGCAGATGGAATTCGAAGAAGTGGATTACTGGGATGAGCTGGTAGAGATCATGGACTGGGCCGACGCCCACGTAACGTCCACCTTCTTTATCTGTTGGGGAGCCCAGGCAGCCATGTACCATTTCTATGGCCTGAAGAAGCGGCTGCTGCCCCAGAAGCTGTTCGGTCTCTACCGTCATCAGGTAGAAAACCGTAAGGAGCCCCTGGTGCGCGGCTTTGACGACGAATTTTACGCGCCCCATTCCAGACATACGACCGTGGACGCGGAAGAAATCCGCGCCTGCAAAGAGCTGACCGTTCTGGCGGAATCCGATGAGGCCGGCGTCTTTATCGCCATGGCAGAGGAAGGCCGCAAGATCTTTGTGTTCGGACACCCGGAGTATGACCGCCTGACCCTGGAGAAGGAGTATATGCGGGATAAGAATAAGGGCCTGGATATCCAGCTGCCCAAAAACTATTTTCCGGGCGATGACAGCGACAACCGTCCGCTCCTGATGTGGAGAGCCCATGCCAACACCCTGTATACTAACTGGATCAATTACTACGTATACCAGAATACCCCGTATGAGTGGGACGATGAGGAGTAAAAATGGGGTACAAAATATCATATAACAAAATGAATTGAGTATTAAGATAAGCACTTTACAATACGAGTAGGGTGCTTATTCTAATGCTCATAATTTAAGTTTTTCTTTGATTCTTATAAACAGAATTGACATAATTTCCCATACATGCTATGCTAACCCTATCATACATCTGTAACTTCACCAGGAGAGCATCTCTCCGAAATTCCAGAACATGATCCTACCAAAGATAGAATCCGAACAGGAGAATTGCATTTTTACACGAATCCATGTAAAATAAAGGAGGATATCACTTGGGAAAGAAAGAGGATTCACTGATTGAGTATTACAATCAGAAACAGCGCTTCGCGGAGCTGATGAATGGTTTTTTGTTTGAAGGAAAACCCTGTCTGCAAGCGGAAGACGTGACCGACGCGGACCGGCGGCAGGAGCACCGGACGCAGGGACGGGCAAATCGGATGCGTCATCGGTACCGTGACATTTACAAAGGCGTCCGAAGTCTGACTGTGCATCTGATACTGGGAACAGAGCTTCAGGAGCGGGTGGATTATGCCATGCCTCTTCGCGTGATGGACATGGAGCTTTTGGGGTACCTGAGGCAGAAAAAGAACATTTCCGCAGCGCATTTCCAGAAAAAAGGGGAAAAACTCACGAAAGACGAATACCTGTCAGGCTTCCGCAGAGAGGACAGGTTGATTCCGGAGATAACGCTGGTACTGTACCTGGGCGAGAAGCCCTGGGATGGGGCGAAAAGCCTGCATGAGCTACTGGACTTTGAAGGTGTGCCGGAGGAAGCCAGGAAGTATATTGG
>CAKRTY010000370.1 GCA_934402125.1 uncultured Anaerosacchariphilus sp.
TTGCCAGAACAACGGCACCTTTTCGGCCAGCGGAGAACACAGGTTTTCCAGATAACTTAATTCCGGAAACAGTGTACTGTGAACAGCATCCCTCTTTATCAGTACGATTCTTTTTTTTCTTTCTTTGCCCGGCATCAGGGGGAGTATTATTCCGGAACCCGGCTCTTCCTCTCCCACCAGCAGATCTGACAATTCGTCAATAATCGTATTGCTCCTGTCCAGCAGCAGCACGTTTTCTCCCGCGGACACGGAAAAGCTCAAATCACGGATATGTCCGTAACAGACCCGTTCCAGTCTTATCACATCGCTTCCGCAGATTTCATTTTGTGTATCGCGGCTCAGGCGCAGTAACTTATTATAGGCATACCTGGCGTATACATTCACAATCTGATCCCGCAGCATGTCCTGATCCGAAAGCACCTTCTGAATTTTCTGTTCCTTGAAAACAGCAATCCGATCGCATACCTGCCGGAGCACTTCATGATGACCATAAATATATAGAAACGTATTCCCTTTCTCGGTCATTTTTCGCAAAAGTCTGTGAAACTGGGGCAGTTCCTCCGCGCTCAGCATATCCGAAATATCCCACAATATGATTAGTTTGGAACCGGCTATTACCGCTTTCATCACTTCCAGGACCAGGCGGTGATATCTGCTAAGTTTTCCCGCCCTGGTTCTGGCAGAAAGCCCAATCCCCACTTCCCTCAGGACTCTTTCTGCTTCGACTCTTACGGCCCGTTCCGGAATCACATATCTGCGGAAGCCTTCCCGCAACACAAACAGATTGTCTGCCAGGCTCAGACTGTCAATCAAACGGCTCTGGCGTCCGATAACCGTAGCCTTATTTTTGCTTCCGTCACTTTCCCGGGCGCTGTTTACCCGCTTCTCATCAAAGAACACCTGACCGTTTTCCAGATGTGTGTTCCGGCAAATCAACGCAATCAGCCTGGAGATTCCATAATTTTCCAGTTCCAGGACTCCGTAAATCTCTCCTTTAAAAATCTGCATATTGAGATAATCCAGTTCCAGGACTCCCTCATCCATGCAGCAGATATGTTCCATCCGGAGAATTTCTTCTCTCATTTCAATGTCTCCGTCCTTCGTTCCACGCTCTTCCGATCCTGCTCGTTTGTGCGCGGCAGCGTAATCTCCACATCCGTTCCCACTCCCTTGGTTGAATATACCATAAGTCCATAATCCTCACCAAAGAGCAGCCGGATACGGTTATGTACATTTCCCACGGCAATTCCGCCCCGGCTCTTACCGTTCACACTTCGTTCCGTCATCTGACTGTTGATCCGTTTCAGCATATCCTGATCCATACCCACTCCATCATCAGAAATTCGGATCAGAAGCCTTTTTGCGGTCAGCATCATATGAATCGTTATCTTACCATCTCCCAGTTTTTGCTCAATTCCATGAATAATGGCATTCTCCACAATCGGTTGGAAGGTCAGCTTCGGAATCAGACATTTTTCAGCAATCTCCCGGTCATCTTCCTCGCACTGAATTTCCAGCTGTAACCGCTGCCCGAACCGATACTGCTGAATATAAAAGTAGGTCTTGATATTATCGATCTCCTGCTCCACCGTTACCAGATTTTCCATATTACTAATCGTATAACGGAAAAATCCTGCCAGGGCCTCGCACATATCAGCCACGCTGTCCAGCCCGGATATCAGCGCCTCGCTTCGAATACTCTCCAGGGTGTTATAAAGAAAATGCGGATTAATCTGATTTTGCAGAGCCTGATATTGCGCTTGCCGTTTACTGAGTTCCAGCG
>CAKRTY010000371.1 GCA_934402125.1 uncultured Anaerosacchariphilus sp.
CTTGGCGATTACGGAAGCAGGACCGCTGATCTGGATCAGACTCTGCTCCGGAAGGGCTGTGCCAATCATATATCCGTCGGCTACCTTGCCATTCTGTTTTACCACCACATTAAACTGTTCCGAAGAAGCGTCCTCTACGCTGATCACTACGTTTTCCCGGCTCAGACTGATATCCGCGCTGCGCACGTTCTTATTGCTGCAGCTGACCTCGATCCCCACCAGATCGTTATACTTGATACTTTTCTGCATATCTGCCGTAGCCGTGAAATCTGTGATCTCCAGCTCCCGCAATACGGACTTTTTCCCCCATACGCGGATACTGATGACGTCGCTTCCGTCTTCAATCTTATATACCTTGTCCTGATCCGTTACCACATCTTCGTTGAGCATGGTTACCTGAATCGGGGAGAAATCCCTGTAGGTATAGGGATCGTCAATATTCATAACAATCAGCCATAACATAATGGCCGCAACCACGGAAAGGAGCTTCAGTCCCAGGTTATTTGTCAGCACTTTCTTCATGCTTCTTCACCCGTCCTTTCCATAATTTGAATCTGCCCGTATCCTGAGCCTTATCCTGAATAGCCGCAAGCTGTGCCCGGAGTCCGTCCTGGTTCAGATTCCGCTTAATGTTGCCCTCCAGTGCCACAGATACGGCTCCCGTTTCCTCCGACACCACGATGGTCAGAGAATCTGTTACCTCGCTGATTCCCACCGCAGCCCTGTGCCGGGTTCCCAGCTCCTTGCTCAGGGACAGGTTGTCAGACAGCGGCAGATAGCAGGTGGCCGATACGATCCGATCGCCCCGGACAATCACCGCGCCGTCATGCAGCGGCGTATTATGTTCAAAAATATTGATGAGAAGCTGGCTGGTAATCACGGAATCCAGCGTAATACCGGTCCGCTCATACTCATTCAGCGGAGTTTCCTTCTCGATCACAATCAGCGCTCCGGTCTTTACCTTTGCCATCTCAAACACAGCCTTCACCAGCTCGTTGACTGTCTTATCACTGAAGCGCGCCTCCGGCTCCCTGGTGCTGTCAAAGCTGAACACAGAACTGATGATATTCTGCCGTCCCAGCTGCTCCAGCGCTTTCCGCAGCTCCGGCTGGAATACGATAACCAGCGCCGTAATACCCAAGCTGAAGATATTCTTGCCCAGCCACAGGATGGTATTCAGACGGAAGGCCCAGGCCACGAAAATGAATACCAGTAAGACCGCGAAGCCTTTCAGGAGCACCCATGCGCGGGTCTTCTTAATCCACACCATGATTTCATAGAGCAGAAAAGAAAGGATCACAATATCCAGTAGATCATTCCAGTGGATCGTATTGAAGGCCACATATTGGTTGATATAGTTCCACACAGAACCCTGCACTTTTTCACGTCCTCTCTGCCGCCCGGATCATCAGTCCTTCGGCGCGCTGCTTTTCTTTCTTCCCGATGAAGCTTTTCTCTGGGGCGCTTTCTGCGCGTTGATTTTCTTCACCTTTTTTTCCGAAACCGCAAGCATAATCTCCAAAAGATCGCTTTTTAAAAGCGGCAGAACCACCTGTGTTTCGGGATCTCCGAAACGGCAGTTATACTCTATAACCTTAGGGCCGTCTTTGGTGAGCATCAAGCCGAAATAAAGACACCCCTCAAAGCTTCTTCCCTCTTTATTCATAGCGTCAATTGTCGGCATGAAAATCTTTTCCATGCACTCTTTTGCAATTTTCTCGGTATAATACGGATTTGGTGCAACAGTGCCCATACCGCCGGTATTCAGGCCCTCATCG
>CAKRTY010000372.1 GCA_934402125.1 uncultured Anaerosacchariphilus sp.
CTCCATGGGCACCGTCAGCTACAAGACCGGTTCCATGACCGAGTTCAAGACGATCCAGAGCGGCGATGAGCTGACCACCATCTGGTATCTGGCGACTGCCAGCGGCGATGATGAATTCGAGGCGTACACGGCAGATACCTTTACGGTAACAGCGGATACCGCCTTTGGCGAAATAGAGCTTCCGGACGGTTCCTATTCCATGGTTTACGAGATGCGGGACGCCATGGATCATTACGCGTACTCGGATGCAGTTACCTTTGATTGCGCCGGAGGCGAGATTACCACAACGGTGTACGAATAAGAACAGGAAGAATGGCTGCGCTGTAGCGCGGCCGTTCTTTTTGCAAAAACCTTTTGGTAAAAATACTGGTTGTGGACATTGCTGAAAAGAATAAAAAAAGTATAAAACAGCAGATTTTTCCTTCCCGATGAGTTATGCTTGATTCAGATCGTTCCGGGATTCTCCGGATTTTCCACGAAAGAAAAACAGAATCAATCGAGAGGGAAGGAGAAAGGCTTTTGTTTTGTAAGGTTTTGTCAGCTGGTATCCGGGGCGTTGAGGGATATCCGGTCCGGGTGGAGGCAGATGTGAGCGAAGGAATGCCCGGTTTTCTGATGGTGGGATATCTGGCGTCAGAGGTGCGGGAGGCGGCCGACCGGGTACGCACAGCCCTGCGTAACACGGGCTGCGCGCTGCCGCCCAAGCGCATTACGGTGAATCTGGCTCCCGCCAGTGTCCGGAAGGAGGGCTCGCGCTTTGACCTGGCTGTGGCGGCCGCGGTGCTGGGCGCGTTGGAGAAGGTTCCGGCAGAAGGACTGGACGGGTTGATGATTGCCGGCGAGCTGAGTCTGAGCGGTCAGGTGCTTGGAATTTCCGGAGTGCTGGCTCTGGTGGAAAAGGCCAGAGAGCTGGGAATCCGGCGCTGTATTGTTCCCAAGGCCAATGCCCGGGAGGGAGCGGTACTGCAGGACATGGAGGTGGTGGGGGTATCGGGGCTTGGCGAATTGCTTGATGTTTTACGGCATCCGGAGCAGGCCGTAAGAACCTGCGTGGACGTGGAGGCCATGTTTGCAAAAGAAAGGGAGTGCCCGGAAAATCAGGAGGATTTTGCCCAGATTCACGGGCAGGCAGAGGTGAAGCGAGCGGCAGAGATTGCGGCTGCCGGGATGCACAATTTTCTGATGATAGGGCCGCCAGGCTCCGGTAAGACAATGATTGCCAGACGGATTCCGGGAATTCTTCCGAAGCTGTCTCTGGAGGAAAGTCTGGAAATTACAAAAATTTACAGTATCGCGGGACTGCTCCGGGAAAAGGAATCCCTGATCCTGAAGCGACCCTTCCGCTCACCACACCACACGACCACGGCAGAGGCGCTGGCAGGAGGAGGCCGAGTGCCGGGTCCCGGAGAGGTCTCTCTGAGCTCCCGTGGAATTCTCTTTTTGGACGAGCTGCCGGAATTTCGCAGGACAGCCCTGGAGATTTTGCGGCAGCCTTTGGAGGAGAAGCAGATCTGTATCAGCCGGACAGCGGGAACCTATATTTTCCCGGCGGATTTTATGCTGGTGGCAGCTATGAATCCCTGTGCCTGTGGCTATTATCCGGATCGCAACCGCTGTCAGTGCGCCCAGCAGGAGGTGGCCCGTTATCTGGGAAAGCTGTCGCAGCCTCTGCTGGATCGGATGGATATTTGCGCCAATGTATCGCCGGTGACATATCAGGATTTACAGCAGAAGGGAAAGGAAGAATCTACGGCGGAGATACGAAAACGGGTAGAGC
>CAKRTY010000373.1 GCA_934402125.1 uncultured Anaerosacchariphilus sp.
GTATGGACAGGGGATTGGCGTGGCTGTGGTGGATTCCGGCATCAATGACAGACACCCGGACTTAAAGGGACGGGTGGTATATGCATATAATTATCTTACGGATTCCGATGACGCGGCAGATGACTGTGGTCATGGGACGCATATCAGCGGAATTATCGGAGGAACAGGAGAGGCATCCGGCGGCAGGTACCAGGGACTTGCGCCGCGGTGCCATTTTGTTTCCCTGAAGATTCTGGACAGCCGTGGGAACGGAGACAGCGCCGGCCTGATTCGGGCTCTGTACTGGCTGATGGAGCATGGAAGGGAATATGATGTGCGGATCATCAATATTTCGGTAGGAGGGAAGGTACCCCGGGAGACGGCCCGGACGGATCTGATCTGCGCCGTGGAGGAAGCCTGGGACGCAGGCTTTGTGATCTGTGCCGCTGCCGGAAACCAGGGACCGGCCAGCTCCAGCATTACGGTTCCGGGAACCAGCGAAAAGGTGATTACCGTAGGTTCCTCCGATGATGAGCTGGCAGTTCCTGTCCGGGGAATCCGCAAAGCCCATTATTCGGGAAGAGGGCCGGAAGCCGCGCGGATATACAAGCCGGAGACCGTGGCTCCGGGAGCAGAGATTCGTTCCTGCCGTTCGGATTTTTCCCTGACGGGAAACCGCTTTTATACGGTGAAATCCGGCACTTCCATGGCTACCTCTGTGGCCGCGGGTGCCTTGGCGCTTCTGCTATCCGGAGAACCGGGGCTTACCAATCAGCGGGTGAAGGAGCGTCTAAAAAAAGGCTGCCGGGATCTGGGACTTTCTTCCAATCATCAGGGATATGGAGAAATCTGGATGCCGGGGCTGCTTGGAACGGTATGATTGGGCTTACAGGGCATATTCTTTTAAGAAAAGAAAAAACAGGAGCGGGCTATGGCCGAAAGTTGTCGGGAAAAGATGGTATCAGAGGAATTTGCGGATTTTATCTGGAAGACCAGTGTGCGTGAGGAGGATATCCGGGGAATCTATCCGGAGGTTTGTATCCAGCGTATCAATGACTATTATACGGTGTTTTATGCGGATCGGAATAAGTGGACGACGGATCGGATCCGTCTTTACGAATATAGCTATGAGCTTTTTCCCACCCTGTATACGCCGTTACAGACGGAAAATCTGGAGGCCGCCGGGATTCTGGCGCTCCAGAATCAGCCGGTTCTGAATCTGCGGGGGCAGGGCGTGCTGGTGGGACTGATTGATACAGGGATCGATTACCAGAACAGCTGCTTCCGGGACAGCACAGGCCGCAGCCGGATTCTGGCTATCTGGGATCAGACGGATCAGAGCGGCCGGACACCGGAAGGGATCGGTTACGGAAGCGTGTATACACAGGAGGAGATCAACGAAGCGCTGATGTCGGAGGCGCCTTATGAAAGAGTGCCGCAGCGGGATTTTTCCGGTCACGGCACCAGACTGGCGGCCATCGCGGCAGGCAGTGAAAACCGGGAAACCGGTTTTGTGGGGGCGGCTCCGCTGGCAGCTATCGCCATGGTAAAGCTGAAACCGGCCAAGGCTTATCTGAAAGAATATTTTCTCGTCCCGGACGAGGCAGAGGCCTATCAGGAAAATGATATCATGCTGGGCGTCCGTTTTCTTTGGGAGCTGGCGGCCAGGGAAAAGCTGCCGCTGGTGATCTGTGTGGCTCTGGGCAGCAATATGGGCGGACATACCGGAACCTCTCCCCTGTCTTCCTACCTCAATGCCGTCAGTGGGCGCGTAGGCTGCTGTGTGG
>CAKRTY010000374.1 GCA_934402125.1 uncultured Anaerosacchariphilus sp.
CAGGTTCCGTACCCAGCCGGTAAGTCCCAGGCTTCTGGCATAGTACGCCGCCTGATACCGGAAGCCCACGCCCTGAACACGGCCGGAAAAATAAATATGCTTTCTTACCATAATAAAATCCCTTTCCTACGCCTGCGCCCTGGCGTCCAGCTCAAACCAGAATTCCACACCATTGTCATAATTGCGGACGCCGCATTCCCGGTGCAGGGAATCCATAATCGCCTTGACAATGGACAGGCCAATGCCGCTGCCGCCATATTCCCGGGTTCTGGCCTTATCCACCTTAAAGAATTTGATCCAGACCTTGTCCAGATCCTCCTCCGGAATTGGCTGACCTGTATTAAAGACGGAAACTCTTACCAGTGAATCCTCCCTTTGAAGCTTGACCTCAATAACCTTATCAAACTCACAATGATGGATCGCGTTGCTGATATAATTGGTTACCACCTCTTCGATCTTAAATTCATCCGCCCAGACATAGACCGGTTCCTCTTCTTTGAAAATCAGATGAATCTCCTTCTGCTCCATGAGAATTTTCGAGGAATTCAAAACATTCCGAATCAGAGCCACAATATCAAACCGCTCCATGGTAACCACGTCATTGCCAAACTCCAGCTGATTCAGGGACAGCAGATTTTTAACCATGGTATTCATCTTCTGCGCCTCGTCCATGATCACTTCACAGTAAAAGTCCCTGCTCTCGGCATCGTCGTTGATACACTCCTTCAGCCCTTCCGCGTACCCCTGAATCAGGGCAATGGGTGTCTTCAGCTCATGGGATACATTGGACAGGAATTCTTTGCGCATCTCGTCTATCTGGGTCTTCTGCTCAATATCCCGCTGCAGCTCATTGTTGGCCGTCTTCAGCTCGGAAATGGTTTTCTCCAGATTCTCGGACATTTCATTCATATGCGCTCCCAGCACGCCAATCTCGTTGTCGCTCCCGGAAGTAAACTTCGCGTTGAAATCCAACTCCGTCATTCTGCGGGAAATATCCGTCAGTTCCAGAATCGGTTCGGAAATCCGCCTGGACAGCCACCAGATCAGGGCCGATCCAAAAACCATGGCCGTCAGCGCCACATAGATAAAAAACTGATTGGAGATCGCCGCGCTGTCCCGGATACTCTCGATCGCGGTCTGCATGATAAAGGGCTCGCCGGAATCCAGGGTTCCTACGATTTCCAGATAATCTGCCTGGGAAACATGGTCTCTGCTCTCCCGTATCGTATAATTTTCTTCTTTGTCCAGCACCGTAGAATTCTTTGTGTCAGCTTCGAAAATATAACCGTACAGCTTCCGCTGCAGAATCTGATAATCCCGGTTAGTTGCCAGCTTAGGTTCTCCGCTGTTATCCATAACAAAGATAGAGATATTGTCCGTATTGCAGATCAGCTCCATGCTTGTCTTAAACTGCTCGTCGCCCACCAGTCCGCCGCTGACTCCCTGGTTCAGGACCTCATAAGCGCTGACAATCGCTTTTTTCTTCTCCGACATATAGTAATCCTTCAGGAAAAAAGCGTTAATCAGGCCGACGCACAGGAAGGTAACTGCCAGAACTGTGATAAAGATGCCGGCCATCTGCCGTTTGATCGAATGCTTCATCGCTTATGCCACCTCGAATTTATACCCCATACCCCAGATGGTTTTGATCATGTCTCCTTTGTCGCCCAGCTTACTCCGAAGCTTCTTCACGTGGGTGTCGATAGTCCGGGCGTCCCCGAAATAATCGTAATTCCATACATTGTTAAGAATCTTCTCTCTGG
>CAKRTY010000375.1 GCA_934402125.1 uncultured Anaerosacchariphilus sp.
CGCTTCATCACCTCAAGGGAATTCTCCCCGATTTTAATGGTGTTGCTGATGTGTCCGCTCATTCCCTCCACAACCTCGTCATAGAGCACGTAATGTCTGCCGTCCCGGTTATAATAATCTCCGGCTGTGACGACCTCCACATTGGCGTCCTCTTCCTCTATCATGTGAAGACCCGAGATACTCAGCAAAATCTCTTTCTTCATATTCTGTTCTTCCTCTTTTCAATATTCCTCAATGGGAACCAGCTTCGCCATCGTAATATCAATGGGCAGAATGGAATCCGCAAAGGCCCTGAATTTCTCCGCCTGATCGCTGACAAAGAACTCATAGGGGTTCTCCGCAATCTTGCTGTCCCCCTGATTTTCCAGATGCTCCTGACGCAGAAGCCGTTTCAGCTCCATGGCTGTCTCATACGCCGGATTTACCAGCACCACGTCCGGTCCCATGATATCCGCCACCATGGAACGCAGCAGCGGATAATGAGTACAGCCCAGAATCAGGGTATCCACCTTCCGCTCCTTCATCTCCTGCAAATAACGCTCTGCCACTGTGCGGGTCACCGGATCCTTCCGCCAGCCCTCTTCCACCAGAGGCACAAACAGGGGACAGGCCTTTTCAAACACCTGTGCCTCCGGCCGCAGGCTCTGTATGTATTTCTGATAAATATGGCTGCCCACTGTTGCCGCGGTGCCGATGACGCCGATGTTGCCGCCGACGCTTTCCCGGGCCGCCACGCGGGCTCCCGGCCGCACCACGCCGATGACCGGCACGTCTACCTCCTGCTGCAGGGCGTCCAGCGCATACGCGCTGGCTGTATTGCAGGCCACCACGATAGCCTTCACGCCTCTGGTCTGCAAGAAGCGGCCTATCTGACAGGAATAGCGGATAATGGTGCTTCCGCTCTTGCTTCCGTAGGGAACCCGGGCCGTATCGCCAAAATACACGATCCGCTCCTCCGGAATCTGGCGCATAATTTCCCGCGCCACGGTCAGACCGCCGATTCCCGAATCAAAGACGCCGATGGGGGCCTCTCTTAAATCACTCATCTGTCTCTCCTAACCTGACTGGAATCTACCACTTTATTTAAAAAAGTCAGATATCGAAACTGAACCCGTACCTCTCCTCTGTCCGTCCCAGGCACACAATACTCCGGGTATAGTCCGCCCCACCAGGCTGTCTGTTCCACAGGGACAGGCTCCGGCTCCCGGGCGTATTCCGCGTACAGACAGGTTCCTGCCGTTCCAAGTATGAGGGACAGCAAAAGCAATACCAGCTCTCCATGTCTTCTGACAAATGTTTCGATATCCTGTATTCTTTCTTCTATGATCTGTTTTCGGTGTTTCTTTTCCATGGCTCCTCCGGATCTTTTTTATTTTTCCGGAGGATACCCTGTTTTCGTCTGTTTTATACCGTTCTCTTACGGCTTTTCGGCTTTTTTCTTCTCATTTTCCCGGATAGCCGCCAGAATGGCTGCCTTCTGGTTGTCGATGTGCTGGCCTGCCATGACCCGCACCGCTTCCCGGTCGCCGTTTTTGATGCTTTCGTAGATTACCTGGTGCTCGCCGTCCAGCTTTCCGTGGCTTCCGGTATCCTTCAGATACTCCAGCCGGTAGCGGTACATCTGCTCCCGCAGGTTGTTCAGGATGCTGATCAGACGCTGGTTGTCCGTTGCGGCATAAATGATATCGTGGAACTTCACATCCGCTGCCGCCAGGCTGGTATAATC
>CAKRTY010000376.1 GCA_934402125.1 uncultured Anaerosacchariphilus sp.
ATCTGGACGTCATGATGGCCCGGCGGAAAATCGGCCTCACGGAGCTTTCCCAGGAGGTGGATGTGACCATGGCCAATCTGTCCATTTTAAAAAATAACAAGGCAAAGGCAGTACGGTTTTCAACGCTGAACGCCATCTGTAAGGCGCTGGACTGTCAGCCCGGCGATATTCTGGAATACGTTCCGGACGGAGACGGGGCAGAGGTCAGCGGAAAGGGGATCTGACATGAAACTATCGGACAGAGAAAAAAATGTAAGCGATCTGCAGCTGTTGCTGGGATTTTCGGCCTTTTATGTATGCTGTCTTTTTGAAAATGTTTCCGGAATCCTGTACCCGGTGTTCCTACTCGGAATGATCTGGCTGTACGGTTTTCTGATGGAGCGGGGCGGTCGGAGGATCAAAAAGGAATCCCGGCGTTATCTGCTGGCGGTTCTGCTTCTGGGCATTTCTACTTTTTTGACCGGCAATCCTGTAATCATCTGGCTGAACAGGCTGGCAGTGTGGCTGCTGTGGGGCATGGTGCTCCTGCATGACGGCCGGGAGGATCAAAACTGGAGTGTATTCCGCTATGTGGGAGACCTTTGGGATCTGGCGGTTACGGTCCTGCCCCGTCTCTTTGCGGTATTTCCGGAGCTGGCGAGAAGCCGGAGAGAACGGCAGAGGGAGGCAGGTACGGAGAAGAAGCATGACAAGCTGATTTATGTGATTCTGGGACTCCTGTTGGGCGTGACTCTGCTTTGCCTGATTCTGCCGCTGCTGATTTCTGCCGACGCGGTCTTCGATCAGTTGTTGGGGGAGGCCTTTGATTTTGTGGTAAGAATTCTGGGAAATCTGATGATCCCCACGAAGCTCATCCGTATCCTGCTGATGTTTCTGTGGGGCGTGATGTTCTTCTATGGCGTCTACAGCGCTGTAAAAAACCGGAAGGATCAAAGCGAAGAAAAGGATCTGCGCACCCAAGAGCCGGTTCTGGCCATTACGGTGCTGGCTGTGATTGGCGTCGTGTATCTGCTGTTCTGTATGGTACAGATATCCTATCTGTTTACCGGCGGTTTTGCGCTTCCGGAGGAGTATTCCTACGCGGGCTTTGCCAGACAGGGATTTTTCCAGCTTTTGTTTGTCAGCGGGCTGAATCTATTACTGGTGCTGGTGATTCTGGGCTTTTTCCGGGAAAATAAGATCCTGAAAATCATGCTGACTGTCCTTTCCGCCTGCACCTACATCATGATGATCTCCTCCGCCTGCCGGATGCTCCTGTATATTCAGGCTTATCAGCTGACGAGGCTTCGGGTTCTGGTGCTGTTTGCGTTGCTGGTACTGGCAGTACTGTTCGCAGGCGTGATTCGCAATATTTACCGGGAGAGCTTTCCCTTATTCCGGTACAGCGTGGCGGTGGTGACGGTGATTTACCTGATGTTATCCTTCAGCCGTATGGACGCCTGGATTGCTTCCTACAATATCGCCCATGATCAGACCACCTATCTTTATGAGCTGTCTGTGGACGCCTCGGGAGTTATGATGAAAGCGGCAAAGGAGAAAACCGTGGAGCCGGAAATGGTGAGGGCTTATTTTACCGGGATCGAGTACGCGGCAGAGGAACACAGTGGAATCCGGAAGTTCAATGTATCGGAATTTTTGGCAGAACTTCGGTGCAGAGAATACTTTCTAAACTGAATACGTTCCTATTGAATTTAGGGTGACAAAAGAAAGGCTTTATACTATA
>CAKRTY010000377.1 GCA_934402125.1 uncultured Anaerosacchariphilus sp.
CGCCAGTACAACGCCGTCAGAATCCTGCTCTGCATCCGGAGATTCGTCCTCAGTCATAATCCAGCCCTGATATCCGGTATCTGCCAGGAAGTCTACGATGGATTTGAAATCACCGATTCCTTCGCCCATGGTGGCCCATACGTGATCCGGCGTCATGTCTTTAAAATGTACATGCTGCACGATATCGCGGTGTTCCCGGATAACCTTCAGCGGATCGATGCCTCCGTTGAGCATGTGTCCCGCGTCCGGAGCGTAGCCGATCCCCTTGCTATAAAGAGTATCAAACATGATATGGTAGTCGCTCTCATAGCGGAAGATAGAATTCTCGCCGGAGTTCGGATGGAAGACAGTTACGACGCCGGCCTCCGCAGCCCGCTGGGCGATGGAGGAAATGCACTTCAGCTGATTTACCTGCTTTTCATAGAGATTGTGTTCTCGAACCGGATCTGCAGCCACATGTCCCAGCATCAGCTTGGCTGTTGGAAAATGAGTCAGAAATTCAATAGCTTCGTCAAGACGTTCGCGTTCGCCATCGGTTTCCTCCGGGAGAAGCCAGTCCTCATGTACAGCCAGGGCTGCAAAGGTGATCTGCTTTTCGTCCAGAAGATCCTTTAATTTCTGCCAGTCTGTGTAGTAGTCCTCCAGCATGCAGATTTCAGCTTCCATTCCGGTGAAGCCTGCTTTGATAAGCGTATCTGCCATGTGAGGCACCTGTCCGTGAAATTTCTTGATGTTCATCTGCCAGGGATACGTCTGGCTTCCATATTTGATTTTTGACATTGTAGCCTCCTGTGGTCACATACGAAAATAAATTTCTTCTCGTGAAGAAAAAATATTTCGTGATATAAATGAAAAAAATGGTTTAATGTGAAAAATATAACAGCGCGCACTGATTTTGATTAGATTATAGTGGCAATACGCATAAAAGTCAAGAAAAATATTTTCATAAAAGCATTGACAAATGGAGAAAGAAGAAATATAATTTTTCCATGAACTATATGACAACAGATTTTGCAGGAGAAGGAGCAATCATATGGAGGAAAACAAAGGGGGCGGCGATTACATTCTGGAAGTCCAGGGATTGTCAAAGTCATTTGGCGGTACAAAAGCGCTTCAGGATGTGGAACTGCACATTAAAAAGGGAGAGGTACACGCGCTGGTAGGAGAAAACGGCGCAGGCAAATCTACTTTAATGAAATCCATTATAGGGCTGCACAAATTTGATTCCGGAACCATTACATTTGAAGGAAAGCCTTATAAGGTAAACGGACCGGCGGAAGCGATTAAACGGGGGATCACGATGATTCACCAGGAACTGAATCCGGAGCCTCACCTGACCGTAGCGGAGAATATCTTCCTTCATAATGAAGACACAAAGGGTATTTTTCTGAAAAAGGACGCCACCAATAAGCGGGCGGAGAAGATTCTGCAGGAATTTGGTTTTGATATCAGCCCCACACATCTGGTTGGAGACCTGACGCTGGCCCAGGCGCAGATGATAGAGATTATGAAAGCCGTGTCCTGTGATGCCAAGCTGGTTATTATGGACGAGCCAACCTCATCCCTGGATAATGAGGAGACGGATCGGTTGTTCCAGACCATTCGGCAGCTGAAGGAAAAGGGCGTAAGTGTGGTTTATATTTCTCATCGTATGGAGGAAATATTTAATATCTGTGATACGGTTTCGGTATTCCGTGATGGCCGTTTTATTGACTGCAAGCC
>CAKRTY010000378.1 GCA_934402125.1 uncultured Anaerosacchariphilus sp.
TCGGCGTAGTCAGCGGCAAGGGCGGCGTGGGAAAATCCATGGTGACCGCTTCTCTGGCCAACGAGCTGGCGGCGAAAGGATACCAGGTGGGTATCCTGGACGCGGATATTACAGGACCGTCCATTCCGAGAATGTACGGCGTTCATGGCGCTGCGGAAGCAAGCGATATGGGAATTGAGCCGCGAATGACAGAAAATGGAATTAAGCTCATGTCCATGAATCTGCTGCTGCCCACCGAGGACACTCCGGTTATCTGGAGAGGCCCCATCATTGCCAATATTGTAAAGCAGTTCTGGACCGACGTCATCTGGGGCGATCTGGATTATCTGCTGGTGGATATGCCGCCCGGAACCGGCGACGTACCCCTGACTGTATTCCAGTCTCTGCCGGTCAATGAGATTGTAGTCGTGACCTCTCCCCAGGATCTGGTACAGCTGATCGTGAAGAAGGCGCTGAGTATGGCAGACCAGATGAAGATTCCGGTAAAGGGCGTGGTGGAGAATTATTCCTGGCTGGAGTGCCCGGACTGCGGAAAGAAGCTTTATCCCTTCGGCAAGAGTCATCTGGAGGAAATCGCAGGCGAGGAGAAGCTGCAGATCATCGGACGCGTTCCCATGAAGCCGGAGTTTGCCGAAGCTGCGGATGCAGGTGAATTTGATAAGGTGAGAAATCCTTATCTGGATGTGGATTTTGAGTAAGAAGGACGAACGGGCCGGGACAATGTAGTTATCCGTGTTCATCGTTTATCTGACAGTATGTGCCACCCACGGACGCGGGGTCCGCAGGTGACACACACTGTCCGCTAAAACGCTGTACACTGGATAACTACATTGTCCCGGCCCTGACTTTTGGAGACGCAAAGGGAGCGTCTCTTTTTTACTGGGGAAAATTTACACTTGCATAGGGCTGCTATGTGTGGTATATTGAAACAAACATATGTTTCGAACATACATTCGAAAACAAGATGCAAGTGAGGTTTTTACCATGACGTTTGTTCAGGGGCGGGCGGATTTGCCTGTGATGGAGAAGCTTCGGATTCTGGCGGACGCGGCAAAGTATGATGTGGCCTGCACCTCCAGCGGGGTGTCCAGAGGAAATTCCGGGCAGGGAATCGGTAATTGTATAGAGGCGGGGATCTGTCACAGCTTTGCGGCAGATGGGCGGTGTATTTCGCTTCTGAAGATCTTATTTACCAATGAATGTATTTTTAACTGCCGGTATTGTCTGAACCGGTGTTCCAATGATGTGCCGCGGGCTACGTTCACGCCGGCCGAGGTCTGCGAGCTGACCATGGAATTCTATCGGAGAAATTACATCGAGGGACTTTTCTTAAGCTCAGGAATTGTAAAGAGTCCGGATTATACCATGGAGCTTCTGTATGAAACCCTGTGGAAGCTGCGCCGGGAGTATCACTTCGGCGGATATATTCATGTGAAGGCGATTCCGGGGGCGGATCCGCTCCTGATAGAAAGGACGGGGTTCCTGGCAGACCGAATGAGTGTGAACCTGGAGCTTCCCACAGCGGAGGGGCTTCGGACGCTGGCCCCGGCCAAGACCCGGGAGAAGATTCTGACTCCCATGCGGCAGATTCAGAATGGACGGCTGGAGTATGGGGGACAGCTGCAGACGACCGGGCAAAGCAGGGCGGTGGCAGCGCGGCGCAGCCACGGGCCGCAGTTTGTTCCGGCCGGGCAGTCTACCCAGATG
>CAKRTY010000379.1 GCA_934402125.1 uncultured Anaerosacchariphilus sp.
TTCTTATAGTCCCGCAGCACCATGTTCTGCTTCAGTTCCGCAAATACGGTCTTGGCCTGCCCGAGCAGACGCCAGTCCCCAATATTTTCTTTGATGGATACGAGCGGTTCTCGATCTCCGACGTTTTCCTCCTCAGTCACAGGCTCTGTTTTCTCATATCCTTCCGGCAACCATTCCGGATGCTCCTCTATGTTGTCTTGCCCTTCGATTTCTTCCTCATGGGCTGTATTTTCCGGCAGGTTTTCCACTTCGTTTTCCACATTTTCCACAGGTTTCTCAACCTCTTCAAATGCTGATTTTTCCTGTATCTCCGCGGGTTTTTGCGCCGGCGCAATTTCCGTTCTCTGGAGCTCTGTTACCTCTGGTTCCGATACCCCTGCTGTCGGCTCACTGCATTCTGTCTTATCAGGCTTCTCTACGGCAGTATGTCCCTCTGCCGCCCCAGCCTCCACTGTATGGCTTTCGGGTTCTTCCGGCTCTTGTACACTTTCCGCCAGTTCTTCCAGAACCTCCAGCGTCATCCACCGGAACTTGCCCCAGGTCATATCGTAGGGCGTGGAGCCAAATTTCTTAACCGCTATCTTGTCTTCGTACATCATCAGGAAGAACACACCTTTCCTGTATGACCGGTTCCCTGACGGATTGACAAGCTCCGCCAGGCGCTTATCCGTGAATCCCTGTTCTGCTTCTCTTATCACTGACTGCAGCGCTTCCGGATTGTCCTGATAAAACCATATGAGCAACTGCTTGAGGTCGTCCGCTTCTCCTGCTGCCGGCTCTTCTTTGTTAAACCGCTTCAGCTCCCGAATATCGTCCCTGGGCGTTTCCGGCCGAATCATCTGCCGGTCACTGTCCGGCAGCTTCAGCATCTCCTCCAGCTGACTCCGCCCCAGGTCCAGGTATTCCGGCCGGAGCCGCTCCGAATAGCCATCGATGGAGTATTCCCGGTTGATACTCATGAATCTGGATACCGTAGAATTTTCCAGACCGTACTCTGCCTTTGCAAATTCCGCAATACTCTTATAGCCGTCCTGCTCATAAAGCCTCTGGTCATCAATCTTCCGGAGAGCATATCCAATCCGGACAAAACTCTGCTTGACGCCCAAAAGCTCCTGTCTCAGTTTCTGTTTCATATCGACCCATTCTGTGAGTGTCATCTGTGTATATTCCATTTCTGCCTCCTTCTACTGCTTTCAATTTCAAACATACACAATTTGTGTACGTTTCATTTCCTTACATCCAGATAATTGTTTCATCGTATTTGAAATCCGGCCAATGTCGGTAGGTCCTGCTGCACAGACAATCAATCGCATATTCTTCCAGGGCTTTCTCTGTGCGGAGCCATGCGCAATGTTCTCTACAGTGTTCCCTGACCTTTTCTAGCAGCTCCGTCTCTCCGTCTTCCCTTACCGCTTTCAGGGCTTTTGTTTTCCATTCTCCCGGAAGGAATGTACCGGCGGGCGTCTGATACTTCTCGACATACTTTACCACCGGTTTCCGGTTCCCTTTTCTGTCTACCTTGTATCTTCCCGTCATTTCACCGGTGTGGGTCCTCATGTGGATTTTATAATCTTCGACCATGTCATCCCCTACGCTATCGCCACAATCGCGTCCCGCACTCTTTTCCGACCTATGGCGCTTTTGAATTTATACAGCACTTTGCTTATCACTTCTCTGTCCGGCTGGCGATCCAGTTCGGAATACCAC
>CAKRTY010000380.1 GCA_934402125.1 uncultured Anaerosacchariphilus sp.
GCCGGAGGTAAGGCTATCGTAATTCCGGGCATGGCAGCAGATATGAAGCTTGGCGATGTCATGAAGGAGAACAATGCGGATCTGGGCATCAGCTTCTGCGGAAGCGGCGGAGCAGGCGCTCTGACAGCTCAGAACAAGTATGGCTATAAGGCAAAGTATTCTCTTCGTTCCGTAGAGGCTGCATGTACCGCAGTAAAGGAAGGTTGCCAGGCGGTCGGACTTGGTTTTATGGACACAGAGGAACTGGGTGAGCGTGTCGTACAGGCATGGCGTGAAGTACACGGAGAAGAGTAAAAATGTTTGGAAAGAATGCAGAACGAATCGATACCTTTAATGGAAAACAGCTTTTGGAGGAGATGGATCATGAGATGACCCTCACCATGACCGGCGGCTCCCTGGAAAATGCGGTAGGCAATCTGTTTCAGCTGATGCGTAAGCAGATTTTCCAGGAAATTTCCTATCCGATCATTCAGATGGAAGCAAAAGAAGTGTACTTCGATGAGGTACAGGTTCAGAAAGAGACCGAACGTTTTATGTTTCTTTTCATGCCGAGAGAAAAGATGACTTTTACCATTACCGCGAGGATTGTGGTAAGAGTGAAATATCTTAAAATCACGAAGGAGGATTTTTAACATGTTACAGATTATCATTTATTCCGCAATCATCGGTATCATCGGAGGCGGATGTATCGCAGCGGGTGCGGCCCGTATGTTTCATGCACCGGAGATTCAGTCCATGGGTGCGTTCCGTACCTTAGGTGAGTTGAATGCCTGCAACGGTGATCCGATTGCGCATTTTTCCTTTGGACTGGGATTTTTCTTCTCAGCTGCAGCTTCTGCAGTAGCAGCAGGATCCCTTACACAGGATGTTATGCACCGTATCGTGCCGAACTGGAGTGCCGCTGCCCTGCTTGTTAAAAACAACAAGGTAGAAGAGACCGTTCAGAATCCGCGCAAGATGATGATGGCTGGTTCCATTGTCGGCGGTCTGGTTGTTATTTTCCTGAACACGATGGCAAGTATTATCCCGGAGAAGCTTTCTCTGATCGCTTCCGAGGTACTTGGACCGGCTACCACCTGGCTGATTAATCCGGTCATGCCTGCAATCTTCTGGCTGGCAGCCATTGACGCCGGTAAGACCACAGGTATGTGGGGTACTGTTCTGGGCGGCGTATCCGCGCTGATTACCGGAAATGCAACTCCCGGTGTTGTACTTGGTATCCTGATCGGTAAGTCTGCTGAGGAGAACGGTTACAAGAGCAAGGTTGTTCAGATTCTGATCGCCATCGTTGTAATTCTGTTCGTTGCCATTGCATACTTCAGAGGCTTCTTTGGCAAGTTTTAATTAGGGAGGAAGAGAAAAATGGAAGACAAGAGAACATTTGGTCAGAAAATGGACGAATTTCTGATGAAGGACAGCACCTTTATCCTTCTGGTAATCGGAGCTGCCGCAGCAATTTTTGCCGGAACATATATGTACATCAGCTTCGGTACAGGCGCATTCAATGATATTTCAATCGTAGCTATGCTGAGAGACGGTATTGACACAGGAGATTACGCAGCGGCTGCAGCATTTGCCGCAGGCTTCCTGATTGCACGTATCCTGGAAGGACCGCTGGTAGGTCTGATGGATATCGGTGGCTCTCTGCAGACTGGTGTAGGTATCGGTCTGCCGGCTCTGTTCCTTTCCATGGGATGGAAGC
>CAKRTY010000381.1 GCA_934402125.1 uncultured Anaerosacchariphilus sp.
GCTGTAGATTCCTCCAGACCCTTCCCGCTGATTCGGAATAAGAGTCTGAATATCGGCGCGCTGCTGTCCAAAAAGGGCGAGAAGGATGCCGAACTGGAGTTCGCGACCGTACAGGTCCCGTCCGTACTGCCCCGTATCGTGCAGCTGCCGGACAGCGAGGACGGTACCAGAAATGTGATCCTGCTGGAGGAAATCATTGAGCGGAACATGCAGCAGCTGTTCCTGAAATACGACATTGTCAGCGCGTCTCCCTATCGTGTTATGCGAAACGCGGATCTGACCATCGACGAGGACGAGGCGGCGGATCTGTTAAAGGAGATCCAGAAGCAGCTGAAGAAGCGGCAGTGGGGAGAAGCTATCCGGCTGGAGGTGGAGGAGAAGATAGACAAGCGTCTCCTGAAGATCCTCTCAAAGGAGCTGGATATTAAGGAGCAGGCGTTGTATAAAATCAGCGGCCCCCTAGATCTGACCTTCCTGATGAAAATGTATGGAATGGACGGCTTTGATGAGCTGAAGCTTCCGAAGCACGTGCCCGCTCCGGTAAAGGAGCTGCCTGCGGACTGCAATATCTTCGATGAGATCCGGAAAGGCGATATCCTTCTGCATCACCCCTACCAGACCTTCGATCCGGTGGTGAAGTTTGTGCGGGACGCGGCCAACGACCCGAAGGTACTGGCTATCAAGCAGACCCTGTACCGTGTCAGCGGAAATTCTCCGATTATCGCGGCTCTGGCCCAGGCGGCGGAAAACGGCAAGCAGGTTTCCGTACTGGTAGAGCTGAAGGCACGTTTTGACGAGGAAAACAATATCGTGTGGGCGAAGATGCTGGAGAAGGCGGGAGCCCATGTAATCTACGGTCTGGTAGGCTTAAAGACCCACAGCAAGATTACGCTGGTGGTCCGCAGAGAAGAGGACGGTATCCGCCGCTACGTACATCTGGGAACCGGTGACTACAACGATTCGACAGCAAAGCTGTATACGGATATCGGACTTCTGACCTGCGCGGCTCCCATTGGCGAGGACGCCACGGCAGTCTTCAATATGCTGTCCGGTTATTCGGAGCCAGAGGGCTGGAACAGGCTGTCTCTGGCGCCCCTGTGGCTGAAGGACCGCTTCCTGGAGCTGATTGAGAGAGAGACAGAGCACGCGAAAAACGGAGGGGAAGGGCGGATCATCGCCAAGATGAATTCCCTCTGTGACCGCGATGTAATCGTGGCCCTTTATGAGGCGTCCGCCGCAGGCGTACAGATTGACCTGATTGTCCGGGGTATCTGCTGCCTGAAGGTGGGAATTCCGGGCGTCAGTGAAAATATCCGCGTTCGCTCCATTGTGGGTAATTTCCTGGAGCACAGCCGGATCTTCTATTTCTACAACAATGGCCAGGAGGATGTGTTCTGCGCCAGCGCGGACTGGATGCCGCGAAATCTGGAAAAGCGTGTGGAAATTATGTTCCCCATCGAACGGGAAGAGCTGAAGCAGGAAGTGATCCATATCCTGGATGTGGAATTAAAGGACAATGTGAAGGCCCATGTTCTGCAGCCGGACGACACTTACGAGAAGGTGGATCGCCGGGGAAAAACGCCCTTAAGTTCCCAGGACTATTTTACGGAGGAAGCCCGGGAAAAGGCAAAGGAAGAAGAGCATACGGTAAATAAGCGGGTGTTTATCCCGGAGGAGCCGGTGGAATAAAGG
>CAKRTY010000382.1 GCA_934402125.1 uncultured Anaerosacchariphilus sp.
GTCCAGATGGTTGGTAGGCTCGTCCAGAATCAGGATATCCGCCGGAAGCAGCAGGGTCCGTGCCAGAGCCACCCGTTTCTTCTGCCCGCCGGACAGGGTCTCGATCCGCGCCTCCGGATCCGAGACGCCCAGGGTATTCAGCATATTTTTCGCGTCGTACTCGGTGACTTCGCCGCCTGCCACGCAGGACAGCACCGTCGCACCCTCGGGAAAGGTATTGGCCTGGGATAAAAACGCCAGCTTCACGCCGTTCTGCATGATCACCTGCCCCTTATCCGGCTCCTCCGTCCCTGCAATAATCCGAAGCAAAGTGGTTTTTCCGGTTCCGTTGATCCCGATGATACCTATCTTCTCATTCTCCTGAATTCCACAGGAAATGTCGTCAAAAATCCATTTATCTCCGTAAAGCTTGCTTACGTGCTCAATATTTAAAATGTTCATAGTACTTCTGTCTTTTCTCCTTACAAACTCATCCGCTCCAACCCCGCTCTCCGGTACTCCGAAAGCTTCTCCCAAAGCCCCCGGTGCTCCTTAAAGTTCAGATCCGGATCCTGCTTCTCCAGCTTTGCCGCTTCTTCGCTGGCCGCCTGCAGGATCAACGCGTCGGTGAATATATCGCCGATCTTAAACTCCAGGATGCCACTCTGACGGACGCCGAACAGATCGCCCGGCCCTCTTAGCTTCAGATCCTCAGAAGCAATATAAAAGCCGTCATTGGAGCGGTTCAGGATCTCCAGCCGCTTTCTGGTTTCCTTGCTGTCGGATCCGCTCACGAAGATACAATAGGACTGGTGGCTTCCACGTCCTACGCGTCCCCGGAGCTGGTGAAGCTGGGCCAGGCCGAAGCGCTCCGCGTTCTCCACCATCATGACCGTAGCGTTCGGCACATTGACGCCCACCTCGATAACCGTCGTAGAGACCAGCACCTGGATTTCGCCTGCCGCGAAGCGCTCCATGATGTCGTTCTTCTCTGCCGCCTTCATTTTCCCGTGCAGATATTCGATTGTGATACCGGCAGCCAGCTCTTTTCGAAGCTTCTCCGTATAATCCACCACATTTTCGATCTCGATTTCCGGATTTTCCTCTACCATGGGACAGATGATATATACCTGTCGTCCGGCTGCCACCTCCCGCTCGATAAAGCGGTAGGCCTTGGGCCGGTAGCTCTCATCTACCACGCAGTTTTTGATAGGCAGCCGGTTGGCCGGCAGCTCGTCAATAACGGAGATATCCAGATCCCCGTAAATGATAATCGCCAGCGTCCGGGGAATGGGTGTGGCGCTCATAACCAGCACATGGGGATGCAGGCCTTTTCCTGCCAATGTCTCCCTCTGGCGGACACCGAAACGGTGCTGCTCATCGGTCACCACCAGACCCAGGCGGGCATACTGCACCTTTTCCTGAATCAGCGCATGCGTTCCCACGATAATCCGCGCCTCGCCGCTTTCGATACGGGCGTAGGATTCCCGCTTTTCCTTTGCCGTCATGGATCCGGTCAGCAGTTCCACCCCGGCATCCATCGAAAGCCCCGAAAGCAGCTCCCGGATGCTTTCCGCATGCTGCCTTGCCAAGACCTCGGTCGGGGCCATCATCGCCCCCTGAAAGCCGCTTTCCACTGCAGAAAGCAGGGCAAGCAGCGCCAGCACCGTCTTGCCCGAGCCCACGTCTCCCTGTAC
>CAKRTY010000383.1 GCA_934402125.1 uncultured Anaerosacchariphilus sp.
GCCTTCGGAAGCACATAGGTTCCGATATCCCGGCCGTCCATCACGACGTTTTCCCGCTCGGCCAGTTCTCTCTGAAGCTCCACCAGCTTCAGGCGCACGTCCCGGTTGACCGAAGACGCCGAAGCCATATTGCCTACCTCCTCGGTACGTAAGAAGCCGGTCACGTTTTCCCCGTTCAGAAGCACCTGCTGGAGACCGTCCCGGTATACAATCGTAATATCCGCGTCGCGGCTGGCCGCGCTGATCTTTTCACATTCGTCCGCCCGGATTCCCTGACGCAGCAGATACAGCGCCATAGCCCGGTACATGGCTCCCGTGTCCACGTAAATGTAGCCCAGCTTCTTTGCTACTGCCTTGGCAATGGTACTTTTTCCTGCTCCCGCAGGTCCGTCAATCGCTATCTGATAACTCATATGCTCCTCCTCTATATCGCATTACCGGCCGCGTAGGCTGTGGACCAGGCGATCTGAAGGTTAAAGCCTCCGGTCACCGCATCCAGATCCAGCACCTCGCCGATAAAATATAATCCCTTTACTAATTTTGATTCCATGGTGGAAGGATTGATCTCCTTTACCGCCACGCCGCCCTTGGTGATAATGGCTTCCTTATAATCCCGAAGTCCGGTCACCGTCATGGACAGGCCCTTGGTCAGCCTTACGAAATTCAGCCGTTCCTCCCGGGAGATATCATGAACCTTTTTATCCGGATCCATGCCGCTTAACCCAATCATGACCGGGGTCAGCTTTGCCGGGAACAGGCTGCCGATGACATTTTTAAAGCTTTTATTGGGGTTCGCGTCAAACTCTCTCAGCACCCTCTGATCCAGCTGTTCCTCGCTTAAGGCAGGCTTTAGATCCAGCACCGCCCGAAGCTCCTGCCGGGCTGCCAAGGTTCCCACAAAGCTGCTGGCTGTCAGCACCAGCGGTCCCGTAATGCCGAAATGGGTAAACATCATTTCCCCAAACTCCCGGAACACCTCTTTTTTCCCGTTGTAAATGCGAAGCTCCACATTTTTCAGGGAAAGTCCCTGTAATTCTTTTACAAAATCCTCCCGGATATTGAAAGGTGTCAGGGAAGGGATACAGTCTATCACCTTATGTCCCGCTTCCTTTGCGAAGCGATATCCGTCGCCGGTCGAGCCCGTAACCGGATAGGAAAGCCCTCCGGTGGCCACGATCACCCCGTCGCCGTCCACCCGGGTCTGATCTGCCAGAATCAGCCCCCTGGCCTGTCCGTCCTCCAGAATCAGCTCCTTCACCTCTGTATTCAAGTGAATCTCCACACCGGCCCGGCGCATACTGCGCCGCAGAGTATCCAGGACGTCTGCAGATTTGTCCGACAGGGGGAATACCCGCTCGCCCCGCTCGGTCTTGATTTTCAGTCCCTCCTCTTCGAAGAAGGTCATGGCGTCCTGATTGGTAAACCCATAGAAGGCGCTGTACAGAAACCGGGAATTGGTCCGCACGCTGGCAAAAAGAGCGTCCATATCGCAGGCATTGGTCAGATTACAACGGCCCTTTCCTGTGATATACAGCTTCTTACCTAGCTTTTCATTTTTTTCATAGACGTGGACTTCGTGGCCGTTACGTGCCGCAAAGATGGAGGCCAGCATACCGGCTGCGCCGCCGCCCACGATTAAAACC
>CAKRTY010000384.1 GCA_934402125.1 uncultured Anaerosacchariphilus sp.
CAGCGCAGACGCCAGTGTCTCCGTAATCGGCGCTTTGCTGGTAAGCTTTCTGTAGCCTCTTTTATGAAGAGATACGCCGGTGGTATCCAGCCCCACCACCGCCTCGTCCTTCAAAAAGGTGATACGGACCGGGTAGGAGGCTCCCTCCTCGCTGAACCAGGTCACGTTGTATTTGGTTTTCAGCCGTTCTACCATGGCCTTTTTGACAATGGACTGTATATCCGAGGGGCTGAAAAGCTTACTCTTGACAGAGGTTGCCTTTGTAACCCAGAATTTTCCATCTACCGGAATATAGTCTTCCCAGGGAATGGCTTTGATCCCCTCGAAGAGCTCGTCAAAGGTCTCCGCTTTGAATCTGCCTACCTGCAGCATGACCCGCTCCGCCGTCCGAAGGAAGATATTGGCCCGGCACAGGGCGTCCATATCTCCGATGAAGGTCACGCGGCCATCCTCTACCAGGCTCACATCATAGCCCAGATCCTGTATTTCCCGTTTTAATACTGCCTCCAGCCCAAAATGACAGGGCGCAAGGAATTCGAATGTTTCCATAGATTCTCCCTTTTTCTGTATTCAGACAGACGGCAGACACAGGTTTCCCTGTATATGCCGCCTTGCATCTACTTTTTATCTTAATATGCCCACTGTCCGCTGTCAATATTTTTATGACGGATCGACGCGCCCGGAGCCGCCATAGCGCTCCAGATTCCGGCCTTTGTAAGCCTGTATCCCGCCCACCAGGGTTGCGGTCCGGTATCCTTCCTCCGCCAGCTCCCGGGCGGCCTTCATGCTGATACTGCCCCGATCGCAGTAGAGAACCAGCCTTTTGTGGCGCAGCAGCCGGGCCCGTTCCTTAAGCTGTCCATAAGGGATACAGACAGCGCCCTTCAGGTGCAGGCGGCGGAATTCCCCCGGGTCCCGGATATCAATCACGATACAGTCCGGCCGGAACAGACAGCGATCGATTTCCCTGGGGGATATGGTCCCGAAATTCATACGATCACCTTCTATATAGAGGAGTATACTTTATGAGTATGCGGAAGCGCAAAGAAGGGTGAGAATACAGACGAAGGGAGCTGTCGCGGACAGCTCCCTTCTGATTTTTACTTTCTTTTAGTACTTACAGTCCTCAGATCCGCTCCGGGCGTTCTTGCTGCTCTTTGCGGAGCTTCCGGACTTGGCGCTGTTTTTACCGGCGCTGTTTTTCGCGGAGCTTTTGGTATTGTTCATATCGGTGTAGTTTTTGCTCTCGCTGTTGTTCATGTTGTCGGTGTAATTTGCCATAGCTGCTGCCTCCTTGTGAAATGCTTTTTCTTTACACTTCTAGTATGACTGCTATGGCGCAAATTATTTTTCCATTTTCTGGTTTTTCACCAGCCTCCAAACAGCAGAATCAGCAGGCGTACCAGAAACAGCACAATCACTACCGGAATCAGAACCGGCAGCACCAGGGACAGGATGCCTCCCACAATGGCCCCAATCAGAACGAGAATCAGAATGATAACCACCGCAACCAGCAGCTTGCCGTACCAGGTATTGAAATTAAACCGCTTATACTTGATGTCAATGCCGCCGTCATCGTTGAACTCTGCATGGAAGCCCTTCTTAGCTTCCGGCTCTTCCTCATAGTACGTATAGGTC
>CAKRTY010000385.1 GCA_934402125.1 uncultured Anaerosacchariphilus sp.
ATGCTACAGACAGCGAGGCCGTGGCTATCGTGCAGCAGATCTGCGAGAGCAGGGGAATTTCCTATCAGAAATTCGTAAACCGCTCCGACATCGCAGGCGGCAGTACCCTGGGATCCATCGCTTCCTCTGTTTTGCCCATCCGGACCGTGGATATCGGCGTTCCGCTGCTGGCCATGCATTCCGGCCGGGAGCTGATGGGAACTGCGGATCAGGAGAGCTTAAGACAGCTTATCCAGGGATTTTACAGTATCTCGTAGTTTGTAAGAAAAAGTATTGAAAAGCTCATAGCGTTGTGCTAATATGTAATGTAGTATTTAAAACTACATAAAATAATTTAAAGATCATGAGATTTTGTATGGAAACCGTGAAGATGTTGAACGGTTGAAAATAGTGACAGTGGAGGAATGGGAACGTTATGAGTTATAAGATTGTCATGGACAGCTGCGGGGAGCTGCCGGAAAGCTATAAGAAGGACGGGCACTTTGAGCGTGTGCCGCTGACCCTGGATATTGACGGACATCTGGTTGTGGACGATGAGACCTTTGATCAGGCAGACTTTCTGAAAAGAGTGGCTGCCAGCCCCAATTGTCCCAAGTCCTCCTGTCCGTCTCCGCACCGGTACATGGAAGCCTATACCTGCGACGCGGATCACGTGTACGCGGTGACGCTTTCCGCAGAGCTGAGCGGCTCCTATAACAGCGCAGAGCTGGGCAAGAAGCTGTATGAGGAAGAATACGGGGAAAAGAAAATCCATATCTTTAATTCCCGCTCTGCCTCCATCGGAGAGACACTGATTGCCCTGAAGATTGAAGCCTGTGAAAAGGCCGGCATGAGCTTTGAGGACGTGATTGCCACCGTGGATGCGTACATTGCGGAGCAGAATACGTATTTTGTACTGGAATCTCTGGAGGCGCTCCGGAAGAACGGCCGCCTGAGCAACCTGAAGGCCTTTGTGGCAAATGCCCTGAATATCAAGCCGGTCATGGGAGCTACCCCCCAGGGAACTATCTGCCAGAAGGATCAGGCCAGGGGCATGAACCGGGCGTTGAAACGTATGGCCGACTATGTGGCAGAGGAGATAAAGAATCCGGCAGAGAAGATCGTGGCGATTTCCCATTGCAATTGTCCCGAGCGGGCGCAGTTTGTGAAAGAAGAGATTGCAAAACGGATTTCGGTGAAGGATTTCCTGATTCTGGATACAGCCGGAGTCAGCAGCCTCTATGCCAGCGATGGCGGCATTATTGTGGTGGCGTAAGGAAAAAGAATAATTTTTTCATAGCTTTTTCACAAAGTTATGCTATAATAAAAAACAGCAGAACGAAGTCCGGCTGGATTTCGTGAAAAAGCGAGAGAGGAAATCGAGATTATGAGTCAGGAAAAAGTAGATCGTTACAAAGAGCAGAAAGCCAACCGGAAGCAGATTATGGCGAAGGAAAAGCGGGAAAAGTTTCTTGTGAAGCTTTGCGCAGGCCTGGTTGCGCTGGCTCTGGTATGCTGGCTGGGTTATTCCATCTATGACAGCGCCAACAGACCGGACACCTCCGATGTGGCGATTACCACTACGGCGATTGATGAGTATGTGAACACATTACAGCAGTAGGGACAGAATATTCGTATATGGAAGATGAAGA
>CAKRTY010000386.1 GCA_934402125.1 uncultured Anaerosacchariphilus sp.
GTCCGGGACCCTCGCCCGGATCTACCCCGAAGGCAAAGCAGGCCGGGAAAATCACCAGTCCGGCCATCAGGGCCACGATGGTGTCCAGAATACAGATATTGACAGATTCTCCCATCAGAGTGCGGTCACGGCTGATATAGCTGCCGAAGATGGCCATGGCGCCGATGCCAAGGCTTAAGGTGAAAAAGGCCTGTCCCATGGCTGCGAAGATAACCTCTCCGAGCCCATTTTCCACGATTTTTCCGAAATCGGGAATCAGATAGAACTGAAGTCCCGCGGACGCGCCCGGAAGGGTCACGCTGCGGATACAGAGCACGATCAGGATAATCAGCAGAAAGGACATCATGATTTTGGTGATGCGCTCAACGCCGTTCTGGAGACCCATGCTGCAGATACCGAAGGCCAGAAGTACAGCTACCACCATCCAGAAGGTCATGGAGCCAGGAGAGGCCAGCATATCGTTGAATACGCCGCCTACCTGATCCGGAGCGAGCCCCTGGAAGGAACCGGAAGCCATCTTAAAGATATAGGAAATCATCCAGCCGCCCACGGTGGTATAGAACATCATCAGCAGGTAGTTGCCCAGCATGGCAAGATAGCCCTCGATGTGCCATTTGGTGCCCTTGGGCTCCAGCACGTGAAAGCTGCGCGCCGCGGACTTCCGGCTGGCGCGGCCTACCGCAAATTCCATAGCCATAATCGGCATGCCTAGAATGATCAAAAAGACCAGATAAATCAGTACAAAGGCGGCTCCGCCGTATTTACCGGTGATATAAGGAAAGCGCCAGACATTTCCCAGTCCGATGGCGCAGCCGGCTGAAATCAGGATAAAGCCCAGCCGGGACGAAAAGCGTTCACGTTTTTCCATACAAAATTCTCCCTCTTATTTAAATAAATATAATCATAGCAAATAATGTGCTAATGCGTCAATACAGTGGATTAACGCGGTGAAACGCTGATAAAAAACGGACACTTTTCTGTTAAAAGAACAGAAAAGTGTCCGTATGCTTTCCAAGATATCCGCAGCTTATGCTGTCTTGAAGATAGCGGTCCGGTAACGGTCCAGAACTACCAGAAGGATAGTTCCTACAATTGTGGCGGTCAGAAGCTCGCCCACAGCGACGGTTCCCATCATAAAGGGGATGGGGAAGGGCTCGCCGTAGCCGTATTTCAATACCCAGGGAATGATGAGGGCATTGGCCACAACCGGCGGAACGGAAGCCAGATACCGGCTTTTGCCGCGAAGGGCATAGGTGGCAAAGGCTGCGATCAGCGTAGCCACGCTTCCTGCGATCACGTCCAGAAGGATACCGCCGCCCAGAAGATTGGCGATCAGGCAGCCTACGAAAAGGCCGGGAATCGCAGCCGGGGTAAAGAACGGCAAAACCGTCAGAGCCTCGGCAATCCGGGTCTGGATGGGTCCGTAGCTGATAGGCTGGAAGACCACGCAGAGCACTACATAGATGGCAGCGATCATAGCTGCCTGGGTCATAAACTGTACCTTGTTTGTTTTCATATTCAGTTCTCCTTTAGTTTTGTTTTACGAGTGGAAGGTCACGAACACTCGGCACATTTATAGGCGGTGACCGCCTTGCAAGC
>CAKRTY010000387.1 GCA_934402125.1 uncultured Anaerosacchariphilus sp.
CTGCATGAAACGGCTTATCTGAATCCGGAGCTGACCATTCTCTTTGAGGATCGCAGAGGCGAAGAGGTTGAGCGGATAGAATACCATGAGGAAAATGGTATCATCGGCTTTGTGGAGGATCTGAATAAAAAGAAGGAAACCGTCCACGAGGTTATCTACTTTAAGGGAGAATCTGAAGGCATTCTGGTGGAAGGAGCCATTCAGTATGTCAATGAATTCCATGAAAATGTCCTGGGCTTCTGCAACAATATTTACAATGCAGAGGGCGGTACACATCTGACCGGATTTAAAACGATTTTTACAACGATTATCAATAATTACGCCAGAGAACTGGGAATTCTGAAGGAAAAGGACTCCAATTTTACCGGAGCAGATGTGCGGAACGGTATGACGGCAGTGATCTCCATTAAGCACCCGGCGCCCCGGTTTGAGGGCCAGACCAAGACAAAGCTGGACAACCAGGACGCGTCCAGGGCTACGGCCAAGGTGACGGGAGACGAGCTGGTGCGCTATTTTGACCGGAACCTGGAGACGCTGAAGAACATTATCGGCTGTGCGGAAAAGGCGGCCAAAATCCGGAAGACAGAGGAGCGGGCCAAGACCAATCTGCTGACAAAGCAGAAATACTCCTTTGATTCCAACGGAAAGCTGGCGAACTGCGAGAGCCGGGACGCTTCCAAATGCGAGATCTTTATCGTGGAGGGAGATTCCGCAGGCGGATCCGCCAAAACCGCCCGGAACCGGAATTTCCAGGCAATCCTGCCTATCCGGGGTAAGATCCTGAACGTGGAAAAGGCGAGTATCGACAAGGTGTTGGCCAACGCGGAGATTAAAACCATGATCAACGCCTTCGGCTGCGGATTTTCCGAGGGCTATGGCAACGATTTTGATATCTCAAAGCTGCGCTACGATAAGATCATTATCATGGCCGATGCGGATGTGGACGGCGCCCATATCCGCACGCTGCTGCTGACGCTGTTTTACCGCTTTATGCCGGAGCTGATTTATGAGGGACATATCTATATCGCCATGCCGCCCCTGTATAAGGCCATGCCGGCAAAGGGGCAGGAGGAGTACCTGTATGACGATAAGGCCCTGGAAAATTACCGGAAACGCCATAAGGGCAGCTTTACCCTGCAGCGCTATAAGGGACTTGGCGAGATGGACGCGGAGCAGCTCTGGGAGACGACGCTGAATCCGGAGACGCGGATCCTGAAGCGGATCGAGATTGAGGACGCCCGGATGGCCTCCAGCGTCACAGAAATGCTGATGGGAACCGAAGTGCCGCCCAGACGGGCATTTATCTATGAACACGCCCGCGACGCGGAATTGGACGTATAAAGACAGAAGAGGCAGGAAAACCATATGGAAGAACAGATTATACGCACTGAATACTCGGACCTCATGCAGAAGTCCTATATCGACTATGCCATGAGCGTCATCATTGCCCGGGCGCTGCCGGACGTACGGGACGGCTTAAAGCCGGTACAGCGCAGAACGCTTTACGATATGTATGAGCTGGGCATCCGCTATGACCGACCCTACCGGAAATGCGCCCGTATCGTGGGCGATACCATGGGTAAATACCATCCC
>CAKRTY010000388.1 GCA_934402125.1 uncultured Anaerosacchariphilus sp.
TGGTTGAACAGGACATTTGCCCGGATAAACTGCTTATTCTCCGCCTCATCCGCAAAGGTTCGGCAGGTATAAGCTGTGATTTTCCCATCCTCAAAAGTTAGCTCCAGATCCGCGTACCGGAATTCATTCAGATACACCTGGCTCACATGAAGGGTTCCGTGGGTTCCCTGAAGCTTCGGGGAGGTAAACACCTCTCCGACAGGGATATTTACATCTGCCACACAGTTTTCAAAGATGGTTTCCTTCTCCCGGTCCGCAGGCTGCCACAGCTGTACATACATTTCCGTACGGTTTTTTCCCGCGCCCTTGATATAAACAGATTCGCCCTCGTCCAGGGCGTCGATCAGCTTCTGCTGGATACCCTGATAGAGATGATAGTCCAGGTTATTGATTTTCACCGTTTCCCGGAAGATTTCTTCGTAATTCTCTCCGATCTCCGGAATGGGCCAGGCGATAATCGTAAAACTGCGCTCGTCCCCCGGAATATACCGGTTCACCAGCTGTCCCGCCTCGCTGTTATAGGAAACCATCAGCGCCTGCTGCTTTTCATCGAACCGGAGAGCCTCCGGACAATTCTCCGGCATAAAGGGGTGCTCGCCGAAAATCTCCATCACCGCCGGTCCCGCGTGGACAGCCGCCAGCTCCTTATATTCCTCATAAGCACTGTGCAGAACGCTTAAGCGCCGTTCGTTCAGCTTCTTATCCAGATACAGGGCCATATCCTCTTTGTGATCAAACTCATACTGCCTGCTGGCCTTTGTGCTTCCGTAGCCCGGATTGCCCTGGGGACGGCGGTTGATACTGTGGCGGGCTTCCCGGTAAAGGATGCTTTCCAGCCCCAGCTTCCGAAACTGGGCGATGGCTGCCCGTACCACCCGCTCAAAGCCCAGGGAATAGCGGATATTTACCGTCTTCTTTTTGCCCAGATCGATGCCTGCCGCCACAAAGCCCATCCGGTAGCCCTCGGTAAAGGTAGAAGCCATGGCCTCTATCTCTGTCTCCGGCAATCCTGCCAGAAACCGGCTGACGCCCAGCTCATTTTCTGAAATATATTCACCGAAGCGGTACAGATACCTGGGATCCCCTAAGTCTGCATGACAGATGATATCCGCCGCAAAATCCAGGGAGGGATCCAGCTGTTCCCGGATTCGATCCGGAATCAAGACATCACAGTAGTCGCTCATATGCCAGTACAGCAACTCCTTCAGCTTCTCTGGGGAAGGCGTATCCTCCTCAAAGGCATTGTAAAACTCTACGAAAAGCTCTGCGGTAATGGTCAGATCCATCATTCTTCCCTCCGCGGCCCAGATGATCATGCCCCGAAGCTCTGTATACAGAAAGCTTAGGATCTGTCCGTAGCCTTCGCCCAGAAGCTCTGCGGCCTTCGCCGGATTGGCGTAGCTTTCCGCATAGGCCTCCCCGATCAGATCCCGGTATAGACGATGGTTCTGCTCCTGTAATTCCTCCAGAGACATGGTCTCCTGCTTTCCCGCCTCCACGTCTCTCCGGTATGCGTCCATCTCCAGAATAAAGTCTGCCATACTCTGAAAATACGCGTAAAATGGAGCCGACACGGTATGTTCCT
>CAKRTY010000389.1 GCA_934402125.1 uncultured Anaerosacchariphilus sp.
TACTGAGGGCGTAGGCGAATACCATAATCGCCACAATGCCGGTCATGCTTCCGCAGCCCTTAAAAAAGACGTCCAGAGTCTCGCCGAACTTCATGACCTTATGAACCGCCAGATCCAGCATCAGATACAGGCTTCCAAAGAAGATTCCCAGAATCAGTCCGGTCTCGCTGTCCCCCGCCGTAAAGAAATAAATCAACGCAAAGCCAATCATGATAACCAGCGGCAGAGCCAGGTAACGGGCCTTTCCGCTTCCCGGCTGCTCCACCTCGCCGTCCAGATCCTGTCCACTTCCGCCGGTTCCCTGCATATAAGCTTCCTCAACCTTTTTCATAGGGCCGTACTCAATATGTAACAGCGTAAAGACCGCCACGCCTACGACAGCCATAATGCAGTAGAAATTAAAGCCGATGCTGCGGACCATGACCGACGTGGGATCTGCCACGCCCTGCGCTTCAATAAAGCTGGCGATATAGGGACCGTACGCCGCAATCGGAATCAGAATGGACATGGGCGTCGCTGTGGAATGCACGATCCACGCCGTCTTCTCCGGTGAGATTTTAAAAGCCTTCGTAAAGGGTCTTGCAATCGCTCCGGTGATCATCACGCTCATGGTGCCGTCCAGAAACATCAGAACGCCGATGAGCCAGGTAAACAGCTCCGCGCCCCTGCGGGACTTGACCACACTCCGCTTCGCAATCATAAAATGGGTAAAGCCTCTTAAGCCACCCGCCTTTTCAATCAGATAAAACAGACCGCCCAGCATCAGCAGAATAAAGATAATGGAGGTGCTGGAGTGGCTGGAGAACACGTCCACCATCATGTCCTTGGTTCCCACAAGCACATTCACAAGATTGGGGTTCAAAATAAAATTGCCCAGCAGCAATGCGATAAACAGCGCGATAAATACATTTTTCGTTACCAGCGCCAGAATAATCGCCGCCAGAGACGGTAAAATACTGTAGATTCCGTAATTCATTGGTAATTCCTGCCTTTCCTCAGAAGAAATCCGTGTACGATCCGCATATTTTTAGCAATGCGTCACTTTAAACCGCTACACTTTCGTCCATTCTAACACAGACAGAGGATTTGTCAACCGGAAACCCAGTGAAAAATCGCTTTTTCATACTTTTCATATCATTTTACTAGAAAATAGACAATTCCCAGCACCCAGCTGGTAAATATGCCATACAAGATCACAGGGCCCGCAATGGTAAAAATCTTACAGCCGATCCCGAAAACCTGCCCCTCCTTCTGATATTCGATGGCCGGGGCCGCCACACTATTGGCGAAGCCGGTAATAGGAACCAGCGCGCCTGCGCCGCCCCATTTGGCGATGGCCGGAAAGATGTTAAGACCGGTAAGGACCGCGCTCAGCACCACCAACGCCAGTGAGCACCAGCTTCCCGCAGTCTTGGAATCCAGCCCCGCGCGCAGCGCGCAGTTGAGAATTCCCTGCCCCAGGCAGCAGATCAGGCCGCCCGTCACAAAGGCCTTTGCCATCTGCGTCGGAAGGCTGTGAGTGGGCGTCACGTCCTTCACATACCGGTTATAGCGTTCTTTCCCTGCCTCGTCC
>CAKRTY010000390.1 GCA_934402125.1 uncultured Anaerosacchariphilus sp.
CCCACATAAGCTTCGGAGTACCTACGGTACAACGCTGTATCAGGAAACCGGCGATATCTATCTGGTGGCAGACGTACTGGGACATAAGGATGTCAATACCACCCGGAAGCATTACGCGGCCCAGGATGAGACTCGGAGACGCAGCGCGGCGAATGTGGTAAAGCTTCGGAAAGAATAAAAAATAAGCCACCCTACGCTGGGTGGCTTAAAAATTTCAGTTTACTGGATCACCAGTTCATCCCATACATCGTCTGCTACAAAGCCAATATAGGTCTTACCGGTATTGATGGTAATCTCATCACCATTGGCATCGTAATAGATGGTGCGCTCAGTATCGGAGGTCTTGGTCCAGGAAATCGGGATCGCCTTTCCATTGGTAATATAGTAGCCCTTCTGGCCGCTTGCCAGACAGTTCCATACCATGTAACCATGCTCATCCAGCTGGCTGTAAGACATCTTCTGCAGAATGACATTCTTAAACGCCAGCTGCTTATTGTCATTGCCTGGATCCAGGTGCTTGGAGCCGTATTCGGAATAGAGATAGGTACCGCTCTCTGCATCATAATCCAGCTGGGAGCCGTTATGCTTGAAGGGCAGATCAACCAGGGTACAATCGCTGCCGCCGGACAGCTCTACCGGTTTGCTTTCGGAGGCAAACTGGAAATGGGCTTCTGTAGGAGCGTACTCATTGTACTCGCGGCTGATTTTTGAGTTATTCTTAAAGTTCTTTGCCATATCCCCGGTCAGAACATACTCGGTAAACTCACGGGGCTTTCCGTTCTTTACGCGGGAAAAGGTTCCGCTGAAATGATCCACATAGGGATTATTCAGGAATGTATTGATGTAGAAGGGGCCTCCGTCATGACATACGATGGCGTTCCATTCCGGAGCAATCATCAGGTTGGTGGGACGGACGCTTCGTACACTTCCCAGCTGCTTGATGCTGTCATAATCCTTTACCAGAACCATGAAACGGGTAATGTGATCATTCAGGGTGCTGTTCATCATTTCATAAATGATATCAGCCTGGGTCAGACCGTAGTGCGGAAGCGCTGTTTTTTCATTATCTACCATGACTGCGATGGGGCGCTGATTCTTCAAATCCTCGCTGATCCACTCATTGGTCAGTTCACTGCGGTACATGCCTTCCGGAGCAACTTCCTCCTCTTCGACTTTCTCTGTGGTGTCTTCCGTGTTCTCTGCTTCTTCTGCCGTCACTTCGTCCTCTGTGGAGAAAGTGTTATCTGATGTAGCTTCTGTATCACCTTTGCCGCAGCCGGCAATACCCAGAAGACCTGCAAGAGATAAGGTCAGCAGAATCAGGCTTAAACGTTTTTTCATCTGCATAGTTTCCTTCCTGTGTAGAATTTAATAACTTGACTGTAATTATATCACGTTCTGTAACAGGATACCAGTAAAAATGAAAAAGTATCTTAAAATATAGATAACAAAATTGAAACAGTTTTTTCTGTAAGTATACATAATATTATTATGTATACTTACAGAAACAGAACAAATTTTCTAAACATTTGTTTGCATCATGC
>CAKRTY010000391.1 GCA_934402125.1 uncultured Anaerosacchariphilus sp.
CCCTTGTATACAATGGTTCTGCTGGAAAGGGATACCACATAAGTATCATCATTGGACTGCTCAAAGGTCCGGCGGGCCACATAAAGCTTCCGGTCAAAGTCCAGTCCCTTTTTCACATCTGCGGGGCGCTTTACAAAGCCCTGCATGATACACGGCATTTTCTCCAGCGCCTTAGTTCCCAGAACGGAGGGTACCGTAGGCACCTCTCTCCAACCCAGAAAATCCATGCCCTCTTTTTCCACGATGATTTCAAACATCTTCCGGGCCTGGTTGCGCTTCAGCTCGTCCTGCGGGAAGAAAAACATACCGATTCCGTAATCTCTCTCCTCACCTAAAAAGACGCCCAGGGGTTTGACTGCTTCGGAGAAAAACTTATGTGATATCTGCAATAAGATTCCTACTCCGTCGCCCGTCTTGCCCTCGGCGTCTTTGCCGGCCCTGTGCTCCAGGTTTTCTACAATTTTTAATGCATTCGCCACTGTTTCGTGACTCTTGACTCCTTTGATGTTGACCACCGCGCCGATACCGCAGTTATCATGCTCAAATCGCGGGTCATACAATCCTCTGCTCTGTTGGCTCATAAAATTATCCCTCCAGATCCTCTGAACTCGCCTTTGCTCGCTCTTTCTTATGAAATTTAGTCGACTCTATCCGTACTATACAACGAATTTTTTCAGATGTAAAGAGAAAATATTTCCACAGTTGTCAGATTATTTGTGAATTCCGCAATATTCTTAAAATTGTGTCCATATTTTCTCTTTTTTCTCTCAAACCACAACCCATCCAAACAATTCAAGCTGTATTTTTTTCTTATTTTATTTCGTAATCAGGATTTTTTTCCAGCAGGCGAAGCCCGCCAGCAGACATACCGCCGTCAGGAGCAGATATCCGGGCGTCCAACCGAGGAACTCCGAAAGCCATTCTGGCTCTGCCTGCGAAAGCAAAATGGTGGAAGCATTCAGCGCGCTGTGGGCCAGTATGGACGGAAGCAAGGAATCCTCTGCCTCGCAGATCCAGTTGAGATAAAGCCCGGTCAGGAAAGCGAAAATCCCCTGAACCAGATTGCCGTGGAGGATTCCGAATAAAAGAGAAGCGCAGACCATCGCCGCGTACCGGTTCTGCAGCGCCTTTTTCAGTTCCCCATACAGGATGCCCCGGACCAGCAGCTCCTCCAGGACCGGTGCCGTCACCACGCTGGCTGCCAGAAGGGCGGGAAGCCCACCGCCGTAAAGGCTGTCTGTGGCCGACTGATATCCCGGAAACAGGGTCGGAAGCGGTGTCAGGCCAAGCAGCAGATTGAAGCCCCGTCCCAAAAAGACAGCGCCCAGAACCGCCGAAATCCAGCTTTTTTCCGGATTTTCCCGGCTTCGGCTCCCCTGCCGCACCCGGTACATCCGGTAAAAAATCGGTATCTCCAGCGCGTTGACCGCCGCCAGACTCCACGTCAGATATTCTGCCTCATCCAGCCAGGGCGTCAGGCAGAGCGCCAGAGCGTCCTGGAAACTCATACTC